>JAKZVK010000126.1:0-6404 GCA_047516085.1 Bryobacterales bacterium | reverse complement strand
CGCTCCACTCGGTGAAGGGTTTCGCGGTCTCGACCGGCCACCCGCGAACCGGCGCTAGCGCCAAGATGCCGGCGGCCGAAGCTTGATAGAGAAATTGGCGGCGGTGCATAGCTATATTCTCCTGGTCCATGATACGAACTTCCGGTGGATTTGTCTCTCGAAACCTTAGTGCCACCCGACCGCGCGTCCGGACCGGGACTCGCGGTGAATACACAGCGGCTGAGCGTCAATCCGGGTCAACTTGGAGTGCGAACCTGCAGCGTGGTTGTCGGCTCGGGTCACGTTGTAGGCCTTGTCCGACAAGAGCTGGCTGAGATGGTAGGTGGCGCCATTGTGCAGGAAGACGATGGCGGCTTTTGAGCTCATCTCGCGAGCCTCGCTTGCAGTTACCGTCATCGTTCGGCAGTAGACACCGTCCTCGCAAAGTTCGATCTTGCCGGCGGCTTCGTTTGCACGAATCAGGTAGTTGCCGGCCGGCATGGTCTTGCCGTCCAAGACAAACTCGAAAGGGATCGTGGCGCTGAGGTCGCCGGACTCGGGCGGTACGGTCGCGGACAGTGTGATGCAACTCAGCAACATCATCAAACTGGAAACGCGTGCTACGGTCTTCATCGTGGCTCTCCGTTGGATGTTCGCTGTGTTTCTCATGTCGGGCTGGGAGAGTGCACCCCTGGTGCCAAACTAGAAACTCACCGGTCGGGAAGCGCCTGCACGGCGCTTATGTCATTGACTCCAAAAGAGATCTAACGAGACCCCGAAAAAGATTGGCGGAGGTAGATGGGTATTCGGCTGTACACGCGCGTTGACCACGTCACGTCCCCTGTAGACCGGGGTGGCCAGCGCCAGGAGTGCTCGGAGGAGCAGACGGCTGCGTCCGCCACCACCGCGGGAATTGACTGCGGGCTCAAGAGCCGGCGGATCGGACGTCGCTGCTGCTGATACCGTGACGCTTCATCTTCTTGATGAGCCCCTGGCGGCTGAGCCCGAGCGACTTGGCGGTTTGCACCTGGTTGCCACCGTGCTGCCGTAGCGCGTCGAAGAGCAGGCGTTTCTCGTACGCGTCCATTGCGTTGCCGAGCGGGGAGCCCGACGTAGAGACCGCCTCGTCACCGGAAGCCGCGGGGCTCCCGGAGGCCGACGGGGGACCGGCAGCCACCGTACCGCGAATCCGCTCGGACAAATCGGCAGCCGAGATCGCGTTTTCAGCGGCGCAGATGGCCGCGCGCTTCACCTCGTTCTGCAACTGGCGAATATTCCCGGGCCACGGCGCCGCCATGAGCGATGTGATCGCATCCGGTGAGAAGGTCATGGCGGGCTTGTTCATCTCGCGGCAGAAGCGGGCGAGGAAGGCGTTGGCCAGCTCGGGGATGTCCTCCCGAATTTCGCGCAGCGGCGGCAGTTCGATATGGATGACGTTCAAGCGGTACAGCAAGTCTTCGCGAAACTTCTCTTCCTTGATGGCGGTCTCGAGGTCTTTGTTGGTCGCCGCCAAGACGCGTACGTCGATGCGCTGCTCCCCGCGCGCGCCGAGCCGCTGCACGACCCGTTCCTGCAAAACGCGAAGGATCTTGGCCTGCGCCGTCAGGCTCAGGTCGCCGATCTCATCGAGGAACAGCGTGCCGCCATGCGCCGCCTCGAACTGACCCATGCGTTTCTCAACACCGGTCGCCACGCCTTTCTCGATACCGAACAGCTCGGCTTCGAGCAGGGTGTCGGGCAGAGCCGCGCAATTGAGCGCCACGAAGGGTTTGCGGGCGCGGGGGCTGGTGTAGTGGATCGTCTTGGCGATCAACTCCTTGCCGGTGCCGCTCTCGCCGGTGATGAGCACATCGACCGAGGTGTCACGAATCTGCTCAATCAGCCGCAGCACTTTGCGAAGGTTCGTGGCGGACCCGATCACGTTGTCGGTCTTGAATTGCTGGTTGACCTCGCGCCATAACTGCGTGTTCTCGTTGGCGAGCTGGTCACGGTCTTGGCGTAGCTCTCCAATGCGCTTGGCGCTCTGCAGCGCTTGCGCCGAATGGGCCGCCACGATCGAGAGCACGCGCTCGTCCTCGGCGGTGAATCCCTCGTCGCTCTTCTTGTTGAACAGGCTCAGCACGCCTAGTAGCTTGCCCTTCGAGCGAACCGGAACACTCAGCAGCGACCGGATCGGGGCGTCCGGCGAGGCCGGGATGCGTAGGCGCGGGTCGGCGCCGGGGTCGTTGATGCGCAGGGGCTGCTGGTGCTTCAGCATCCAGCCGGAGATCTGGTTGCCCAGTGCGTGGGAGGTCGAAGCGGCCCGCGTGCCGGCCCGGCGCATGAGGGTTCGAAGCGGCCGCTCTCCCGGCCCTTCGTCCAATAGATGCACGGCCGCCTGCTCGACGGCGAGACATTTGACGCTCTTCTCGACGATCAACTCGATGATGGCCTCCGGAGGCTGATCGGAGCTGGTCGCGGCGGCGATCTGCTCCAGCACGTGCATCTCTTCAAGGGCCTGCCGCAGACGCCGATTCTCCTGTTCGAGTGGGCGGGTGTTGTCGTCGGAGCGCTGCACGGTTGTAGGCACCTCGTCCCCTTGCCGATGCGGGCCGGAAGCAGGCGTCCTCAATTCTAGCCGATTGTCAGAGGGTTCACGCTGCGCCGCCAGTTTTAACCGATGGGAGACCCCCGCAAGCTTCCAGACTTCTCCCGAGTACGAACTCTGACCCCGGAAGACTGAATACCTCCGCGGCGGAAGGTCTTAGTTGCCGTTCAATGAGAAGGAACGCTACCGTCAAGAGGGATTCCCACGCGACAGTCAGCGCTCTCCGCACCATGCCTTCCAACGCCGCGCCTTCTCCTCCGCCACTGTTCCCGGTCCTGCTTGTTCATTTCATCGGCACGCTCGGATTCAGCATTGTCTTGCCGTTTCTCGTGTTTCTGGTCTTGCGATTCGGCGGCAATCCAATCATCTACGGGCTGGTGGGAGCGACGTACCCGTTGCTGCAACTCATCGGGGCTCCGATCCTTGGGCGGTGGTCCGACCGCTACGGGAGAAAGCGGATCCTGTTCCTGAGCCAGGCAGGAACATTCGCATCCTGGGTGATATTCACGGTTGCTTTGCTGGTTCCGCCGACAGCGCTCGCCTCGATTGAATCTCCGCTCCTTGGAACCTTCACGTTGACCGCGCCGCTGGGATTGATCTTTGTCGCGCGCGCGCTGGATGGGTTGACCGGCGGCAACGTCTCGGTCGCCAATGCCTACGTGGCCGATGTCACCTCAGAAGAAAATCGAAGCGAGAGCTTTGGCCGGATGGGGGTCGCGTCCAATCTCGGGTTCATCGTCGGTCCGGGGCTTGCGGCGTTGCTCGGTGCGACCGAGATGGGTGAGACGTTGCCCGTGGTCGCCGCGCTACTCATCTCGCTCACAGCCACGATCTTGATCGCCGCGCTGTTGCCGGAGTCAAAGCCTTGCGCTGATATCCAACACCACGATGGAGCCCGCGTTGGGGAAGTCTTCGGGCAGGAGCACAGCGATTGTCTTGAGTTACAGCAGGTCAAGCAGGCCGGGGTCCGGGACGCCTTGAAGCGAAAACACGTGCCGCTGATGCTGCTTCTCTATTTCGTGATCTTCTTGGGCTTCAACTTCTTCTACACGTCGTTTCCCGTCCACGCGGCGGGCAAACTGGGATGGAGTGTCACCCAAACCGGCATCTTCTTTGCCTCACTGAGCGCGATGATGGTGTTCGTCCAAGGGCCTCTGCTGGCTCGACTGGCGAAAAAGTGGTCTGATGCCGTCCGGATCATAGGCGGAAGCCTGGTGCTGGGCACCAACTTCCTGCTGATGCTGTCGCGAGACACCCTGACGATCTATGCGGCCGCCGCGTTGTTTGCTCTCGGAAACGGCATCATGTGGCCCTCGGTGCTTTCGTTGCTCTCGAAGGTCGCCGGCGAACGGTACCAAGGCGCCGTGCAGGGGTTCGCGGGCAGCTTCGGAGGCCTGGCAAGCGTGATCGGTCTCGTGCTCGGTGGTCTACTCTATCAGCAGACGGAGGAACTGACGTTTGTTGTCTCGGCCGGACTGATCTATCTCGGCGGGCTGCTGTCGTTGCCCCTGCTCCGGATCAACAACTAGAGTGTTCCGCTAGCTGGAGCTTGGGTGATGATCTCGCAAAGATCATTTGCCGATGATCCAGGCAACCGGCTTACCCTCGACACCTGTCAGTGTGTGGTAGTCGACGCCGGCCAATTCGAGCATGGTAGGGGCGATATCGCTTTGCTCGACGGCTGGTGCGTTGTGCGCTTCCCCTCGCGCGGTCGTGTCGGGGCCAATCGCGGCGATCCAAACGCGCTCGGCACCCTCCACCTTCGCCCCATGTTTGTGCCAGTCCTGCGCTGTTGAACCACGGCCGTGGTCGGTTGCAACCAACAGCGTCGTCCGGCCCCGATACTGCGGGTCGGTCTGGAGCACCTCCCACAGTCGCCCCAAGCAGGCGTCGAAGTAGCCTGCCGTGTCGAGCACCCGATCGTAGCGGCGGTCGTGCGCCCAATCGTCCGTCTCGCCGAACGCGATGTAAAGCACACGCGGCTTGACCGTCCTGAGGTATTCGATCGCCATTTCGAAGGTGACATAGTCATGCCGAACATTGCGCCACGGCGTGAGGGTTTCAAATTGGACGCGGCTCAACTGTTCGAGTCGCCCGGAGGCATCTTGCATTTGAATTCGTTGATACCCGGAGTTGCTGAAAATCGCATCAGGATCACTGGCTCCGATGCCTTCGAAAACGTCCCAGGAACCGAACAAGGCGACCTGACGCTTGGGGAGTGCCCACTCCTTCCGCAGGATCTCGAGAACCGTTTGGGAAGGGTTGGGACGGAGGTCGTTGCTATCGATGATGTCGTCCCGCGGTCGCCCCGTCAGGATCTCGGAATACCCCGGGTAGGAGAAACGGTGCCGATTGCGCAGTGTCACTGCGGCGCCGCGGTCGCCGCTGCCGAAGATAACTCCCCGTGGCACCAGCTCGTTCCACAGAAAAGGCATCAGAAGCCGGCGCCTTTGCTCAGGTGAGTCCGCCCACAACGACGTGCGCAGGCGCTCGGCGTTCTTCATCCCGGCGTCTTCTCGACTCATCAAGAGGGGGTCAATTCCGCGAAATACTTCTTGCCAGCGCAGTCCGTCGGTGGTGACAAGCACGAGGTTCTTCGTCTTGTAGTCGCTGGCTTCAAGAAGAGCGGGCACTACCAGCGCAAGGACCGTCAGCAGAAACTTCATTAGGGGTCTCCGATGTCGCGGCGTCAGCGGCTAATACAGCCTTTCACGGTAGGACTCTTCGATGCGGTCGTCCAAGGTCGCCAATTCGATGTCCCAGTCCAACTGGCCCTTCAACACCTCGCCGAGCGACGGCAGGTCAGCAATCTCAGGCCACTCGGCCGGCTTCCACAGGCCGGAACGGATCATGCACTTGGCGCAGTGAAAGAATACCGTCTCGACCGACACGACGATGGCCAGCTTGGGGACCTTGCCCTTGTGCGTCATGCGTTCGAGAAGATCGCGATCGCGAACAATCTGTGCGCGGCCGTTGACACGAAGCGTGTCCCCTTTGCCTGGCACCAGGAAGATCACGGCGATCTGCGACGACTCGAGGATGTTCGTCAGCGTGTCGGCGATGCGATTGCCCGGGCGGTCGGGGATCGCCAGCGTGGTGTCGTCGAGCACGAGCGCAAACCCGGCGGGGTCGCCTTTGGGCGAGACGTCCATGTCGCCGTGGGCATTGCGCGACGCGATCACGCAGAACGGCGAGCGCTCGATGAACTGACGCGAGAAGGGGTCGAGCCGCGGCCGGCCCTTGCGCGCCACCATGGGATCGGGCTCGCGGAGGATTGCGCGCAGTTCGTCCGCGGAGGTGATGGTGTCTTGGAACTCCATGGTTACCTACTCTAACGGTCCGACCGACACCAGCGGCGTCGGCAAGTCCGAGCCAGATCCGTCCGTAAGCCAGTGGGACTGTGTGTCGTCACGCCCTGATGACTCGGCGGGTGGAACTGGAAGAGAGCGGATGTGTTTGCGCTTGGCTCACCGGCCGGGTGTTGAGGGTGTGCGGACTCATCGGTTATGCGCGTCGATCCGCCGACCCTGCCAGGGTCGAACAATCATAGCCTATGGATTCATCCATGGGTTCCGAACGCCTGCATCAGCTTGTTTCGCCCGAGGCTGTTTCTTGTTGCGCGGGGTCGTTGACCGCCCGCAACAAGAAACAGCCTCGGGGCGGGCGGGGGGCGCTGTGGACCGACATCCATGGATGAATCCATGGGCTAGGATTGTGACGCCCTTCCGGGCTCGGGCCTGTGGTTGGACGCGTCCGCTTGCGCCAAGAGGCAACCGCGGATTCCCATCCGCGGCTCGGTTGCGCTGCGGCGTGCAGTTGCGGCGGACCGGAGCTTCAA
>JAKZVK010000125.1:0-6213 GCA_047516085.1 Bryobacterales bacterium | reverse complement strand
CCGAAAGATTACGGGGAGCTGAGCGAGCGGGCCCGCAAAGCACTACGCCGCATGCGCCGCAAACCGCGCTTGATCACTGCCTTCTGGAAGCAGTCTTCTCTTTGCTTCGATTAACTCTATATTATGCGGGAGTCAATAGATGTCGTTAAGACGACACATCCGGTATCGAAGGCGTATCCTTGTCGGTTGCGTTATTTTCTTTTCTACCGCACTACCGGCCGTTGGCCAAGACTATGAGGCCATCGGCATTCGTTCGGGCATTACTGTGGCGGGCGAGTGGCCCCGGTTCGACCACTCCGGCCCTCATAGCCTACTGGCCCCTGGCCTGTCACAGCAAACGCGAGCTTCTTTGGTGAGTCTCAAGTCCGGGAGGGCGCCGCGCGAGACGCCGGACGTACGGTCAAGGCCTACAGGTACTCAGCGGGCGCAAGCCCGATCTCGAACACGCCATTGGGCACTTCGAGCAGGCAGTGCAAATCTACCCCGCCTATGCGGCTGCCTGGACTACACTCGGCCGCGCCCGCCGGCAGCGCGGAGACTCAGGCGGCGCGCGCTCGGCGTTGCTTCGCTCGATCAAGATTGACCCCAGCTTTCTGATCCCCTACCAGCAACTGGCGCACATCGCCGTCGCCGCGGGCCGTTGGAGCGAAGCGTTGCTCCTGGCCGAAAAGATGATCGCGCTCAACCCGCTCTTTCCGATGGGTCATTACTACAAGGGCGCCGCTTTGTTGAAACTCAAGGGACCGGCGACCGCCCGCGAAGCCGTGCTCGAAGCCCAGTCGACTCCCGACGCCGGCCTCTATCCCGTCACCCACTATCTGATGGGAGAGATCTACCGAACGGAGAGGGATTACTCGTCGGCTGCGCATGAGTACAGGCTCTATCTGGCTTCGGGGCCCGCGGACGGTTGGGGTGCCAAAGCGTGCGATCGGCTCGAAGAGTGGAAAAGGCTTGGCCTGATCCAACCACAGGTCAAGAACTCCAAACGCAAAAGGAAGTGACGTCGCCCGGCCCGCTTCCGGCAAGCTTCAGTCTCCATGCAGCGAAACCGAGCGACCGGGCCGCCTCCAGTTCTTCGACAGACTGCGGTGGCTCCACAAGGCGCACGGCCACATCGGCTGAGTCTTGTCAAGCGCCGGTTGATTCCCAGTCGGCGGTTACGATCTTGGCGTCCGATCAAGTCGCGTTCTTGGTATTGCGGCGCTTGCACTCTCCGCCAGGCGTTCCGTCTGCGTAGATCAGACAGAAGCGCTTGTTGTAGGAGCGCCGCAACTCCCTCCGGTTCGTAGGTGCCGGAATAGGGGGAGTGTCCGCCCATACATTCTCCGGGCCGGCAGAAGTGTCGGCGATAGAGATTGAGGGCCACGGCTCTGATCGGACTCTAACGGCCATTGCCCACCATTGCCCCGGCAAAGCGCGACAAAACGCTAAGTTATTGAAAAGAAAGTGGCGGTGAGGGTGGGATTCGAACCCACGGAGCCCGTGAAGGCTCAGCGGTTTTCGAGACCGCCCGATTCAACCACTCTCGCACCTCACCGGGCGGAAGATTGACGGCTTCATTATAGCGTTCCCTCCTCGAGGAACGAGTCGCAGTCGAGCCACGCAGCACTCAGCACGCTCACTCCTGTGGGCCACGGTTGCCGCCGGACCCTCCGGTACAATGGGAACGGAGGAATGGCCGAGTGGTTGAAGGCGGCGGTCTTGAAAACCGTTAGCGGGGTAACTCGCTCGGGGGTTCGAATCCCTCTTCCTCCGCCACGTTTCGGTCGCTTACCATTGATTGGCAGTCGCCAACGGTGGGCGGCGAGTATGCAGGGCTCACACGGTGCATCCCGCACGCGTCGCTCATGTCCCCCTTCGAGCCCGAATGGGTCCATTGAGCTCGCGAAATACAGTGACCTTGGAAGACGGGCACGGCATGCCGTGCCCCTACATGTAAACATGGGTCCTGTCCGCACAATTCGCGAGAGTCAGTAGAATGGGGTTCTCGCCAACGCCAGGGCTGCATCGTCGGCCCATCGGAGGAAGCCGTGGCTCGTGATTCCCTTCAGTTTCGCTCTGCGTTCATCTGGCCGGTCGCTCTACTGGTCACCCTCTTCGCGGCCGGGCGCCTCCACGCCGACGACTGGCCGGAGTGGCGCGGCAAGGGCCGCCAGGGTGTTTGGGCGGAGACGGGCATTGTCGACACGTTTCCCGAAGCCGGCCTGACCGCAAGCTGGCGAGCGCCGATCGGCGCGGGGTACTCCGGGGCCGCCGTGGCTGACGGTCGCGTCTTCCTCACCGACATCGTCAATCGCCAAGGGCGTCGCGGAACCGAGCGCGCTCTTAGCCTCGACGAAACGAGCGGCAAGGTCCTGTGGAAGCACGAGTGGGCAGCCGACTACAGCGGGATGTCGTACGACAACGGGCCCCGGGCGACGCCCACCGTCGACGGGGATCGCGTCTATGTGCTTGGCGCTACCGGCGTGCTGCATTGCCTCAACGTCAAGACGGGCAAGGTCCTTTGGGAGAAAGACTACGCCGCGGACTACGGAGCGGACCTGCCGACCTGGGGCATCTCCGGCGCGCCGCTCGTCGATGGAGACCGTTTGATCGCACTCGTCGGCGGCGAGTCGAACGCCAAGGTCGTGGCCTTCGACAAGATGACCGGCAAAGAGGTCTGGCGGGCCCTCTCTTCTGATGTGGAGCCGGGCTACAACGCACCGCTTCTGATCTCGGTCGGCACGTCGCGGCAACTCATCATGTGGCACCCGGCGGCGGTGACGTCGCTCGATCCCGCGACGGGCGATGTCCTTTGGGAGCAGCCGTTCTCGGTGCACCACGGGCTGACGGTCGCAACCCCTGTCTTCGATCGCAATCGCCTGCTGGTGACCGCCTTCTATGAAGGTTCGCGCATGCTCAAGCTGAGCCCGAGCCGTCCGCGCGCGGACCTAGTGTGGAAGGGCAACAGCAACAGCGAAATCGAAACCGACGGCCTTCACTCGCTGGTCAGCACGCCGGTGATTCAAGGCGACTACATCTACGGCATCTGCAGTTATGGCCAGTTGCGTTGCTTGGACGCAAGGACCGGCAAGCGGGTCTGGGAAACGATGGACGCGACCAAGGAGAACGCCCGTTGGTCCACCGGGCACATCGTTCGGCACCACGACCGCTACTTCATCAGCAACGACCGCGGCGAGTTGATCATCGCCAAGCTTTCGCCGCAGGGCTATCACGAGATCAGCCGCACGAAGATCATCAAGCCGACCTCGTTCGTCAATCGCCGTCGCGAGCTGGGGGCTATCAGTTGGACGCATCCCGCGTACGCGAACCGGCATATCATCACGCGAAACGACGAAGAGATCGTGCGCTACTCTCTTGCAAAGCCATAGATCGGCACAGGAGCATCACCATGAACCGTGTTGTTCACTTCGAGGTGGCTGCCGACGACCCGGAGAAGACGGTCGCCTTCTACCAAGAGATCTTCGACCGGGAAGTCAACACCTGGGAATGACCCCAGGCCTACTGGCTGGTTACGACCGGCCCCAAGGATCAAACGGGCATCAACGGCGCAATCATGCCCCGCCGGGAGGGTTGGCCTCGCACAATCAATACGATCAAAGTCCCTTCCGTAGACGAGTCTGTGGCGAAGGTAATCGCTGCCGGCGGCGAGGTTGTCGTGCCCAGAATGACGATTCCCGGCATCGGCCATCAGGCTTACTGCAAAGATCCTGAAGGCAATCTGTTCGGTATCCACCAAGTGGATCCTTCGGCGGCTCCCGAGGAATGACGGGCCGAGTGCGTTCGGCGGAGTGAGAGACACGTCCTTTCAGTCGTCTCTTGCAGATACCGCCGCATGTAGGCCGTGAGTGCCTCCCGAGCCACCCGACTGACTCCGGAATAGAAGCCCTCGAGTAACGTCAGGGTTCGTGCCTGACCGCTCCCTCACGGTCACGGCTCGGTTGCTTTGCGCTTCAATCCACCGGGCGTGATTGTTCGACGGCGTTCCCAGCCAAACGGTCCCTGACGGACAGGGGCGTCTCGGCGACGATGTCAACGCCTTTGTCCGTGTCGGCGCGCTCGGTCACGCGGGCATGCTCGTAGAGGAACGAGATGCGGCCCCCCTCGGTGTGACCGAAGTGGTAGCGTTGCGTGACGATCTCCTCGCCAGGCAGGCAGCGGTCGATCGCATCGACCAGGTTCGGTAGTTCCCTGCCCTCGCGTGCCGATATCCCCACTACCTCAACCGCTGAGCCCGCTGCGGATTCACTGGCGACGGCGGCCCGGACTTCGGCGTCGCCGGCACAGTCGATCTTGTTGAGCACGAGAAGCTGGGGCTTGTCGTGGGCTTCCAACTCGCGGAGGATCTTGACGACCTCCTCCATCTGATCATGACGGTGCTCGGAGGAGATATCGACGACGTGCAGCACCATGGCAGCCTCGCTGACCTCCTCGAGCGTGGCGCGGAAGGCCTTGATGAGTCCCGGTGGGAGCCCGCGGAGGAATCCGACCGTGTCGGAAAGCAGGACGCGCCGCCGCGAGGGAAGTTCGAGCGTCCGGATGGTCGGGTCGAGCGTGGCGAACATCCGAGCGTCAGCCGTGACGTGGCTGTGCGTAAGAGCGTTGAATAGGGTCGACTTGCCGGCATTGGTGTAGCCCACCAAAGCGACGGTGAGCAACGGAACCGCCGTCCTCTTTTTGCGCTGAAGCTGCCGGCTGACGCGTACTGCTTCGAGGTCGGACTTGAGCTTTTCAATCCGCCCTGCGATGCGGCGGCGGTCGGTCTCGAGCCGGGTTTCGCCGGGACCGCGGGTCCCGATGCCACCACCGAGCCGGGACATCTCGACGCCGCGCCCGGTGAGCCGCGGCAGTAGGTAACTCAGTTGCGCCAGCTCGACCTGAAGCTTGCCCTCCCGGGTGCGGGCGTGTCTGGCGAAGATGTCGAGGATCAGTTGCGTGCGATCGATGACACGGCGGTCGAGTTGGCGCTCGAGGTTGCGCTGCTGCGTGGGGGTGAGATCGTGATCGAACAAGACCAGATCGACGTCGAGTTCCTCGGCCCATGCGCCAATCTCGGCGACCTTACCGCTGCCGATGAGCGTCGCTGGATCCGGCCGTTCACGAGTTTGAATGATGGCGTCCGCGACCTCAGCACCGGCGCCCAGAGCCAACTCGGCCAGCTCCTCGAGCGACTCTTCGGGCGTATAGGTTAACGCGGCGCTTGCGCCCAAGCGGTGTGACGAATGATCGTCCTTGAGCTTCAATCCGACGAGGACGCAGGTTTCCGGTCCCGAGGCCGCTGTGGCATGCAGCCCACCTGGCGCGGTATGAATCGAGGCGGGATGGCGGGCGGAGGTGTTTTGCTTCAAGAGCTGTACTCAGCTAGGTGCGTGTTGGACCTATGTCCGACTGGCGTCAAGACGGCTCGGACGGAGGCAGCGCCGGCGTTGCGTGTGTCGCAGGCGCAGCGGGTGTCGCAGGCCCGGCAGGTGCCGCAGGCGCGGCGGGTGCCGGAGCTTCCGCCTCAACGGGAACCCGCGCGGGCGCCGGACCGGGGCTTCGGTGAGAACCGGCGCTCTCGGCTGCGCTGTGCCCAGGCCCGTGTCCGGAGCCGTGTTGTTTCGGAGTCACGACCGTAGAGATGGCATGCTTGAAGATGAGCTGCTCTTGATGGTTGGTTTCAAAAACAACGCAGTACTTATCGAAACCCTTGACGCGGCCCGACAGCTTGACGCCACTCGTGAGGTAGATCGTGACCGGAACACGCTCTCTACGAGCGTTGTTGAGGAAACCGTCCTGTAGGTTTTGATTCGACATGACGCGCACCCCCCGGTGAGCACCGCAGCCCTGAACGCCCCCGGTCCGCGGAAGCCCGGATCGGAACTGGGCCGCCGTTACGGCGTCCTGTAATTGTAGTTTACCAATGGCCATGCCGCAACGGAAAAAAGCCCTCGTGTCAAGAGGCAATAGAAGTGTCCCTTGGTGGTAGCAGAGAATCGTCGTAGTCGAGGCCGTGGTACTGTCGAAATAGTGCAGCGATATCGGAGGCGGCGATGCCTTCGATCCGCTCCCCCGTCGCCGCTGGCGGGGGCCTCTCGGTGGCGGCGCTACGGCTTGCCGGACGCTACAATGCCTGTAGAAACTCCTCCGGTCGTTGCGACTGGCGCCGGACGAGACGCCGGCGATTCAGTTCTCATGCCGAAACGATTGGCCAAGCAACAGGTGGAACAGTAC
>JAKZVK010000124.1:0-3794 GCA_047516085.1 Bryobacterales bacterium | reverse complement strand
GCGGAAAAGAGCGTCGCACTCCTGCAAGCCAGCGGCCCCATCTTCTTCAAGAAGTCGGGGTGCATCGCCTGCCATCACCAGTCCCTCACCGCGATGGCCGTGGGGCTGGCCCGGAAGCGGGGTGTTCGTGTGGACGAAGAGCTGGCCCGCCGGCAGTCTGAAAGCGTGGCCGAGATGATGCGGGCCCGGCGCGAGACGATGCTGCAATCGATGACGGATGGCGCCGGTTTCCACAGCGTTACGTATACCCTGGCCGGCATGGCGGCGGAAGACTATCCGGCCGATGCCCTCACCGACGCCATGGCAATCCATCTAGCCGAAGGACAGTCGCTCGACGGTCGCTGGAGCACCGCGCCCGACCGGCCTCCGGCGCAGTACAGCGACTACACCACCACGGCCCTTAGCATCCGAGGCATGCAAATCTACGCTCCCCCAGGCCGCCGGGAGGAATGCAGCAAGAAGATCGTGCTCGCCAAGAAGTGGCTGCTGAGCGCGGCCCCGACGGCGACGGAAGAAACCGCCTTTCGCTTGCTGGGCCTAGGTTGGGCAAAGGCGACTCCGGACGAAGTGAAAGGGCCCACGGAAGACCTTCTCGCCGAGCAGCGGAGCGACGGCGGCTGGGCGCAGTTGCCGAAGCTCGACAGCGATGCCTACGCCACCGCTCAGGTGTTGGTCGCACTTCATTGGGGTGGCGGCGTCGCGACCCACCACACGGCTTACCAGCGCGGCCTCAAGTATCTGCTCGACACGCAATACGACGATGGCTCGTGGCTGGTCCAGAGCCGGTCGCGGCCGTTCCAGCCCTATTTCGAGAGCGGCATACCCCACGGTGAGAATCAGTGGATCTCCGCCTGTGCGATGAGCTGGGCATCGATGGCGCTGATGCTGGCAACCGAGCCGTAAAGACTAGGCCGTCAGGACCTCGACGCTTTCTGGCAAATGCTCAGCAAGCGCCTGAAGCCTGCTGTCGAAGGTGAGGAGCGTGGAGGCGTTGTACTCGGCCAGCCAGAACAAATAGGCGTCGGTCGTCTGTTGATGCCCAAGGATCTTTTCGAAGATCCGGCGAGCCGGTTCCTCGGCCGGAGCTGGCAGCGAACCCAGGTAGGAATGACGTGAATCCTGAATCAACAGCGCCAGCAAAGAAGCCGCTTCATCGGGGCTCTTGGCCACACCGACAACCGATAGATTGGAAGAAAGCCTGATAAACCCCAGTTGTGTCAGCGCACAGGTCGCCCAGGGTTCATCGCTGTCTTCGAGTCGCTCGCACGCCGCGGCGTGGAACTGATGATTGGGCCAGGTCAGTGCCAGAAGCACGTTGACGTCGAGAAGAAGGGGCCTAGATGTACCCTTCTTCATCCAGTACCTCCTGCACCCGCGAGGCCGGAATCACCGGCGCGTTTGGTGGAATGTCGAAGGTAGGAAACCGATCGCCGCCACCGCGCGAAGAGGCGGGTTTCGAAAGCGCCCGGCGGACCAACTGCGACACAACTTTCCCCATGCGCCGCCCCGAAACCCGTGAGAGGTGCAGCGCCGCCTGGTAGACATCGTCATCAAGAGTGAGCGTCGTCCTCATGTGTGTTATCTTGATACGGTGATACGGTGATGTCAATAGCATCAGGAAGAGGCTCTCATATGGATCATTATATGTATATAATGATGATGTGAGCCACAAGTTCCAAATCACGCTGCCCGACGACTTGGCCGAGGAGTTGAGAGCCGAAGCCGCTCAGGCGGGTGTCCCGCTGGCTGAACTGATTCGCGAGACGATGCGCGAGCGGCTGAGAAACCCAGATGTGCGGTCGGGCACGGTGCCGCTGGCTGCCGTTATCGGGATCGTCGATGCAGACGAGACCGACCTGGCGGCGCGTGTGGACGAGGTTCTTTACCGGTGACGGTCTTCGTTGATACCAGCTTCTTCATCGCTGTCCTCATGAAGCGTGACCAGTGGCATCAACGCTCCGTCGGGGCCCTGCGTTCTGAGATGTCGCTTGTCACCTCGTCACTGGTCCTCAACGAAACCATCAGCCTGCTGCAGGCGCGAGGGTACTTCTCCGCGGCGCTCGCCTTCTTGCGCCAGACGAGGCGCGATGACGACGTGCGTATCCTATACCCGGACCCGTCGGCCCAAGCCCGTGCCTGGGAAGAGTTCGCCCGCTGGGGAGCGATGGGCGCCAACGCGGTGGATTGCATCAGCTTTGTCCTGATGAAGGAGCAGTCGATTCGCCGTGCCCTAACCTTCGATCAGCACTTCCGATTGGCGGGATTCGAAACCGGTCCCTGAATCTCGGCTCACTTGTGTCGAAGCGAGGCGTTAGCGTATGCTTCCCAAGTCAGCAGCGAAGACTTGCAACAAGGGAGACCGGCGATGCGTGTGTGCGAAGGGATTCTGTTAGCCGCCGTCCTACTGGCTGTGGGATGCGGGGAGGTTGCCGTCCAGCCCGAAAGCCCTGCGAACCCCGAAGCCTCCGTCCAGGGGGCGGAGCCCAACACGCTCACCGCCGAGGAGCAGGCCGCCGGGTTCAAGCTGATCTTCAACGGCCAGGACCTGGCCGGCTGGGAAGTGCCGGGCAGGAACTGGGAAGCCCAAGAGGGGGCGATTACGCGCACCGCCGAGGGTGGCGGCATCGATTACATGGTCGAGCGCGTGCCGGACGATTTCGAGTTGCGCTTTGAGTGGAAGATCTCGCCGGGCGGCAACAGCGGAGTCTACTATCGGCCTGGGCAGTACGAGTATCAGATCCTCGATAACGAGCGCCACCGCGATGGGCAAGACCCGCGCACGAACGCCGCTGCGGTATATTACGCCTTCGCGCCGACTAAGGACGCGACCCGCCGGCCCGGTGAGTGGAACGACGGCCGCATCCTCGCCCAAGGCACACGCATCGAGCACTGGTTGAACGGCGAGAAGGTCGTCGACATTGACTACACCGATCCCGCTCTGGCGGAGTTGGTCGAGCGGTTGCGGATTCGCGGCGGGGAAGTCGAGGCGCGAGGGCGACACCTGCACTTGCAAGACCACGGGGACGCGGTGTGGTACCGCAGTCTGCGGATGCGGGCGATCAACTAGCAGCCTGTGGCGAGATGTAGGGGCACGGCATGCCGTGACCGCCCTGTCGCAACGTGTCGGGGCATCCAATAGAGCGGGAAGCGCCACCCACGACGACGGGCCGACGCTGAGGAGTCATCTGATGAACAAGACACCTGTCTTTCTTTCCACCGTGGCCGCTTTGGTTCTCGCGGCACCCGCCCCCGCCCTCGAACGGCCCGGGGTCGAGTTCAAGATCTTCCAGTTTCCCGCCGACCAAATCCCGCGCATCGACGCCAAGACGGATGACTGGGCGATCGTCCCCGACGGCTACACCATCGGCACCGACCAACTCTCCGATACGGTCAAGGGCAACGGCACCAACTTCGACCCCAAAGACCTCGATGTGAAGGTCAAGGTCGGGTGGGTTAAGGGGATGAACAAGCTTTACTTCCTCTACGAAGCCTATGACGACTACTGGGACTTCGCGCAGGCCGGCCGCCACAACGACATCTTCGAGCTGGTAGTCGATGGCGACCTCTCCGGTGGGCCGTTTGTCAAGACAATGCACCCCTATAAGGACGGCATCGAGCCGATGGAGGCACACTTCCTCTACCACGGCGTGCATGCGCAGAACTACCACATCATGACGCCGCACGAGGGCCAGGACTGGGTATTCGTCTGGGGCAGCCAGCCCTGGGTCAAGGAACTGCCCTGGGCCAACGCCGCCTTCGACTACGACTTCAAGGCGGGCGAAAGCGGCAAGCTG
>JAKZVK010000123.1:0-3389 GCA_047516085.1 Bryobacterales bacterium | reverse complement strand
TTCCATCTGGCGCTCGCTCTCAATTAGCTTGTGGCGGTAACGTCGGCCGATGAAATACGTCAGTAGCTTCAGGGCCGACAGTTGTTGTTCAAGTTCACGAAATGATGGGAGGTCACGGACGGACCCGTAGGGGGTATCGTTGGTGGATGGCGGGGAGGTCTGGCGGGACATGGAGTTATTCTATGCAGCAGTGTTCGTGTTGTGAGCGTGCGGATTCTGGAGTTTGGCGCTGCTGGGGTGGCGGGGCCAACGACGTCGGCCCGACTGTGGAGCGCGTCAGCTAGTTTCTCTCTCAGGAGGATCGAATGTCACTTGCAGACCAGGCCGTCGCCGAACTCAAGAGCGCTGAGCAGTTCTTCAACCGCTCCACGCGCGCCCTCTCCGAGGAGCACTCGGGCGTGAGGCCCGCGCCGGGCATGATGAGTGCCGCGCAGCACGTGGCTCACGCGGCCCAGACGATCGACTGGTTCATCGAAGGCGCGTTTCGGCCGGAAGGTTTTGACACCGACTTTCAGGCGCACGCCAAGGCGCTCGATGACTACACGTCACTGGCCGCAGCGCGGGCGTGGTTCAAGAAGGCGGTTGCCGCCGCCAGCGCCACGCTGTCCTCCAAGACCGACGCGGAACTGATGGCCCCGATCGCGGACGGGCCGATCATGGGCGGCGCGCCCCGCATGGCCATCGTGAATGGCATCACCGACCACACGGCGCACCATCGCGGCGCGCTGACTGTCTACGCGCGCGTCAGCGGGGTCGTGCCGCCCAATCCGTATGTGGGCTAAGGGCGTGTCGCATTCGCTCGTACGTCGCTGCCCTCGCGGTCCTCGCGTGGCTGGCCGGCGCGCCAGTCCTCGCACAGACCGGCACGGCCCAGGTGGACCGTGTCATCGACGGCGACACCATCCGCGTTAGTTGATTACCGCTAGAAAGCGGTCGCACAGAGCGGTCAGAAAGCTATTTGCGACCGCATACTGATCCTTCATAGTGCAATACTCGGAGCCTCACTCTCAAATTCGCTTGGGTCCGCGTAGCAGGACCGGGCTTACCTGGAGCACATAGATGGCAACGTTCGCGCGGCATGCTGATGTGGAATGGACCGGAACGCTGATGGAGGGCACCGGAACGGCCGCGGCCGGCACGGGGGCGTTTACGCTTCCGGTGACCTTCCCGAGCCGCATCGCCCCGACGGGCGACGGCAAGACGACACCGGAAGAGCTGCTGGCCGCGTCACATGCCGTCTGCTACGGGATGGTCCTGACAAATACGATCGGCAAACAGGGCGGCACGGCGCGCCGCGTGCGCGTCACGGCCACCGTGACCGCCGACAAGAGCGATGCGGGTATCAAGGTCGTATCGTCACACCTCAAGGCTACGGTCGAAGGGCTGGAAGGCGTAGACAAAACCACGCTCGGCGAACTCGCCACGGGCGCCGAGAAAAGCTGCCCGATCTCGAACGCCATCCGCGGCACCGTCGCGATCACCGTCGAGGCGCGGGCCGTTTAACCGACCTACTCGTTCTTCCCCTCCACCTGGAGCATGAGGTACCGCTCGTATCCCATCTCCTTGATCTGGTGAAGCTGCGCCTCGAGCCAGTCAACGTGCTCCTCCTCGTCCTTGAGAAGCGTGGAGAACAGCTCGCGTGATTGGTCGTCACCAGCCTCGCGTGATACCTGGATGGCCTTGTTGTACATCGCCACCGCGCTCACCTCGAGCTTGAAATCAGCCTCGATCTGTTGGCGGACGTCTCCGCCGATGTTCAGTTCGAGGTATTCCATCTTCGGGGTGCCATCGAGAAACAGGATTCGCTCGATCAGCTGCTCGGCATGCTTCATCTCGTCGATCGACTGTTTGCGAATGTACGAACCGAGCCCGTGATAGCCCCAGTTGTGGCACATCTCCGCGTGTATGAAGTACTGGTTGATGGCCGTCAGCTCCTCACGGAGCGCCTCGTTGAGCTCAGCTATGACCGTATCGTTTCCGCGCATCCCGCTGCCTCCTTCGCGCCACCGGGTTCGGCAGCGCGTGTGGATCTATCGTACAGCGTCTTTGCGCTTTCGGCTCTGGGCTCTGGGCACCGGGCGGCAGCGTGATGGAAAGGTACTCGGCTTCGAAGAAGGGTTCGCCCGTGGAACCGGGAACCGACAGTCGAACGGCATCGAGCCCCACACGCAGCGCGGCCAGGTTGTAGTCGAGTCTCTCGACCTCGAGCGCCAGCCCGTAATCGCGCTGCACGGTCGCGAGCACGTACCGGAGGACCGCGCTCCGAACGAACGGCGCGTGCAGGATGAGCGCCAGCGCCAGCGTGCCGGCGGCAAGGATCGCACCGATCGTCAGGACGGCACGAACCCGCACGGTCCGCGAGTCCGGTTGGGCACTCATCAAGCCTTTATCGTACGACGGGCGCCCGCTGCTGCACAGACGCAACGCCGCCGGACGACGCGGCGGGCGGTCGGCGGTCGGCATTGGACGAGGAAACAGTCGAGAATCGGCCCGCGCTGGTGTGCTAGGCTACGGTATTGTTCGCGTGCCCAACCAGCGATTGATGACGGCAAAACCGCTCGACCTTACGCTCGAGTTTCTCCCGAAGGCTCGATTCGACCTAGTCGAACTCCGCTCCCATTTCGCCGACGAACACCAGGCCTTCGCCGCCTACCCGCACTGCCTGTATTGGTCGTCACATACCACCGCGGGCTTCCTCGACCGAAGCCTGACCGCGCGGCTCAGCCCTGAACACATTCCGAGTTACCTCGGTGCGTTTCGGGCGCTGTTCCCCGAAGGCGCCGGATACGAGCACGACCGGCTCGAGCGCCGCAATGATTTGAATCCCCGGCAGCGCGCGGTCGAGCCGCGAAACGCCGACTCCCACCTGGCGTTCATCGCTGGCGGACTGCGCCCGTGCGTCACGCACCCGAACCGACCCGGAGAGTCCGTGTTTTTCGTCGATCTCGACGGTGTGGTCGAAGGTCGTCCGCGACGACGACTGACCCGCCTCATCGGCTTCACCGACGAGCGCGTCGTCCGCACCACGCGCATCGAAGTGCCGGTGTCCTCGCATCCGATCGATTCGGTGAACCTGAAGGATCCACGCCTGGGCCTGTACGACCGCCTCTCGGAATTCGTCACGACCTCCGGTGTCGGCAAAGGGCGGCTGCGCATCCTGCTCGACCCGTCCGAACGTCACGCGGCGCTGACGGTCAACGAATACGAAACCCTGCTGATGAAGAACGACCTCGCCGACGTGCTGAGAAATCCGCTGCGGTTCATCGCGGAGAAGAGCCGTCACGCCCTCGCGAATCCCCGCGCGGTGCCCGCCAAGACCCTTGGCTATGCCAAGTACGACTTCGTTCGCGTGCTCAACAAGAGTCTCGATACGCTCGGCTTGCGGGGGT
>JAKZVK010000122.1:0-4411 GCA_047516085.1 Bryobacterales bacterium | reverse complement strand
GGAGATCACTCGCTTGCTCGGCAGCGACCTCGACAAGGAATACATCCTGCTTGAGTTGGACGTGAAGCCCTTGTACAACGCAACCGTCCAACTATCACGCGACGATTTCGTCTTGCGCTCCTACCGCTACGGCGACCGCTCCTTTGCCCAATCGCCCGATCGGATCGCGGGCGAGGCCGTCTTGGTGCTTACCGAGGGGCGTGCGCGGTCCGGGGGCGGCATCTTTGCTGAGCAGCCAAGCCTGGGGATGCCCGGCGGGATAGGGGCCCCGGCGGGGATCGGAGGCGGCGGGGGGTCGGAGATCGAGACGAGAGTGTCCGCCGAAACACAAAAGGAGACGACCCTCATCGGCCGGCTCGAGCAACTCGAACTCGCCATGGGTCCCACGCGCACCCAAGTGCGGGGCTACCTGTACTTTCAGCTCAACCCAAAGAACAAACCGAAGCACTTGGCCTTCATGTACGACGGGTCTGCGGGCCAGTGCAAGATCCCTTTCAAATGAGATCGTGATCGACACCGGGTGCCGACCGTGGCCCGAGATCGAGCCGTGTGGAATGTAACACTCCCGCTTCGGGAGGTCCAACCTCTTTTCGCTACAATGGGACATTGCTCGAGCGTCGGAGCCGTACGCGGGTTGAAACCGCCACGAGGACCGGTGCGTAGGATACCCGTGAAGCCGGTTCGTAGAGGAAACGTTTGCATATGGTAGGCCGCCGATTCCGGCGCCGGGCGTGTTTCGGGCTAGTTCTGGGTCTCGCAGCCCTGCCGGTTCTCACGGCGCCCCTGCTCGGTCAGTCCGACTCACCCGACGTATCCTCCCAGCGCGGCTCCGCCCCGCACCCGCGGGCGGATAGCGGCGATCTGGACCTCCCAAATGCGATCCGGAAGCATCCGCGCGTGATTATCCTGGCGCAGCAACGCCGCCAGTCGCCGTCGCCGCTTGAAGGAACCCCCGACGAACAGCAGGAGCCGAAGAAGGCCCCGTCGCCCTTCGAGGAAGTGCCCGACGCCACCGTAGAGCAAGAGAAGGCGCCTACGCCGTTTGAGGACATCCCCGACGAAGCCGGCCAGCCCGCTCCCCGGAGGGCGCGGGACGATCTCATCGAAGACATCCAGTTCCGCGGCACGCGCCGCATTCCGCGCGCCGGCCTGCTGGCGCGGATCTTCGCGAAACCGGGCGACACGATCGACGAAGAGATCTTGCGCCGCGACTTCATGGTGTTGTGGAATACCGGCTACTTCGACGACCTTCGGCTTGAGCTCGAAGAGGGCGACACCGGCCAGATCGTGCGCTTTGTCGCCACCGAGCGTCGCGTCGTGCGAAGCATCAAGTACGAAGGCCTTAAGTCCGCCACGGTCTCGGATGTTCTCGAGCGCTTCAAGGAGCGCCGGGTGGGCTTGAGCGTTGAGACCCGTTACGATCCCACCCGCGTCCAACGGGCAGTCGTGGTGCTGCGCGAACTGCTCGGGGAGCGTGGACGCCAGTACGCCAAGGTCGAGCCGCAGGTCTCGCAGATCCCTCCCTCCTCGGTCGAGGTGATCTTCAACGTGGAGGAAGGGCCCAAAGTCAAGGTCGGCAAGCTCAACGTGGAAGGTAACACGGTGCTCTCGGACAAAACCGTCCGCCGCGCCATGAAGCCCCTGCACCCGATGGGGCTGCCCCGCAGCATCCTCTTCGAAAGGATGTTCAAGAAAACCTTCGACATCAACAAGCTCGAAATATCGAAGGAGATGGTTCGCAACGCCTACCAGGAGCGGGGCTATTTCAAGGCGACCGTCACCCGCCATGAACTCGACTCCCACGATGTGACCAGTCGGAAGCTGTTTCCGATACCCCTGATCTCCAAGGGGACGGGCAAGCAGACCGACGTCACAATCTTTCTCGACGAGGGCCAGGAATACCGACTCGGCAAGCTGAGCTTCACCGATGTCGAGCTGTTTCGCAGCCCCACGGTTCTCGAGCGCGTCTTTAAGATGCGGCAGGGCGACGTCTTCAACATCAAGAATCTCCGTGATGGCATGGAGAATCTCAAGAAGCTCTACGGAGAGTTCGGCTACATCGACTTCGTGGGCGAGCCGAACTTCGAGTTTCACGACAGCGACAAGCCGCCCCAGATCGACCTCAACCTGTCGGTCGACGAGGGCAAGCAGTTCTTTGTCCGCCGCATCAACTTCGCCGGAAACAACACCACCCGCGACAAGGTGATCCGTCGTGAGCTGCTGTTGGACGAAGGCGACATGTTCAACACGCGCCTGTGGGACCTGAGCATCCTCCGGCTCAATCAGCTCGGCTACTTCGAGCCCATCAGAGAAGAAGACGATGACTCGACCGACATTCGACGCGATACGCGTCAGGGAGTGGTCGATCTGACTCTCAAGGTCAAGGAGCGCGGCAAGAACACCGTCAGCCTCAACGGCGGCGTCTCGGGCTTCGCGGGCAGCTTCATCGGTTTCGGTTATGCGACAAACAACTTCCTGGGTTTGGGCGAGACGCTTAGCTTCGACGCGCAGTTGGGCAGTCGCCAGCGGGCGCTGACCTTCGGCTTCACCGAACCGTACCTGTTCGACCGCGCCATTCAGACCGGGTTTACGGTCTTCACCAGCCGCTTTAACTTCAACCAAGGCCGCGAGGCGTCGATCTTTTCCGGCTCCAACTTGATCCCGCTGTTCAACCAGTTGGGACAAGACAACTTCCTTGACTTCCGCCAGAACAGCACCGGCTTCACGACCTTCGCAAGCAAGCAGCTGAGAGGCAGCTTCAACCGCGTCAGCTTGACGTACCGCCTTCAGCGGGACGACCTGACGACCTTCAGCCAAGCGGCCGAGAACCTCTTCCGGTTCCAGAACTTCCTGGGGGTGTCCGGCCCGAATTCACTCCAAGGCATCACGACGAGCGAGATCACGCCGGGATTCTTTCACAACACGGTCAACCACCCCATTACTCCAAGTGGCGGCAAGAGCATCTTCGCCAGCCTCGGCATCGCCGGCATCGGGGGCAACACGAACTTCCTGGCTCCGACCGTGGAGGCAAAATACTTCAAGAAGGTCAACTCGCGCGGCCATGTGATCGGCATGCGCGCCCTGTTCTCGTTCCTGAGCGGCTATGGTGGCAAGGTCCCGCCGCCCTTTCGTCGCGCCTATATGGGCGGAGAGAACGATATCCGCGGATTCGAGATTTTCGGCATCAGCCCGATGGTATGGATTCCGGATACGGCGACCGTCCCGATCCTCAATGACAACGGGACCCCGCGCCAGCAGGTGCTGATCGTGGACGGCGTCGAGCGCAAGGTAAACCAGACCACCACCGTGCCCATTTATCGGCTGTCGTTTCCGGGCGGCGACACACGCATGGTGTACAATTTCGAGTACCGCATCCCACTGTTCGGCCCGGTTACCTTGGCTCCATTCTTCGACTTCGGCTTCAATAAGATCTTGCTCAAGAATCAGGTCCGGATGAACGAAGACCGCATCTCGGAATTGAACGCCCTGTTCCCCCAGGTCGGGTTCGAGCGGCGGATCCAGGTGATTCCTGCAACCGAGAAGATGCGGGCCTCGACCGGTGTCGAGCTTCAGGTCATGATGCCGGTGGTCCAGGCGCCCTTCCGGTTCTACTGGGCGTACAATCCGCTGCGGGTCCAGACCTTCCTGCGGCCGCCCATCGTGGCCGACCGGTCGCTCTTTCCGAACCAAACGTCGTTCGCGTCGGCCGTGACGCCCTTTGGTAGGGCGCTACCCTTCTTCGAGAAGAAGAAAACCTTCCGCTTCACCGTCAGCCGTACGTTCTAACCCTCTCATTTCAAAGGATCACGGGGTTGCTGTGATAGACTGATAGCAGTTTCGACGAACTTCATTCTGGGGATTTCCATGCTTCGAAAACAGGTAGTGCGGGCTTTTGTGTTGTGCAGTCTTATCGGCGGGGCGATCCCCGCGTACGGGCAAGCGACGAGCGGAGCAGGGACTAAAATCGCTCTTATCAGCATTCAGGACGCCATTACCCGAACACAAGAAGGCCAGAAACAGACGCAGGCGCTCCGGGCGAAGTACGAGCCTCGGGAAAACGATGTCAAGGCCAAGCAGGGGGAGATCGCCAGCCTCCGCGACCAGCTCAACCGTGGCCAGAACACGATGAGCGACGAGGCCAAGCGCAAGCTGCTGCGTGAAATTCAGACCAAGGAGCGCCAGATGAAGCGCACAGCCGAAGACGCGGAAACGGATTTCCAGGCGGAGTTCCGCCAGTTCCAGCAGGAAGCCTTCGGGAAGATCCGCCAGATCATTCGAAAGTACATGACCGACAAAGGCTACTCGCTCGTGCTCGACATCTCCAACCCGCAAACGCCGGTCGTCGACGCGTCGAACGAACTGCTCATCACCAACGACATCATCGAGCTTTACGACCAGCAGCACCCGGCCG
>JAKZVK010000121.1:0-6490 GCA_047516085.1 Bryobacterales bacterium | reverse complement strand
GAATAGACAACTCTTGGGGCTGCCTAGCATCGACGCGCTAGCTTATAGCGAAAGCATCTTCGGATGCGGTTTACGTCATCTGTGAAACCGCTCTAGCTTCACCGTGCGCACTTGGGTGCGGCTGCTCTCCTCCCCCAGTGGCCTTGGGACGATCCTCTCCGCGTATGGCGGCAACTTCCGTGGTTGGCTGTTGAGCGTGAACGCCGGCGGTCAGCTACTGTTCATGGTCTCCCAACCGCCGGCGGACGCACGCTGGCTGGTGTCGTCCTCTACGTTGCAGCGGGAGCGATGGTATGCGGTCTCGGTAACCTACGATGCGCCGACGCGCCTGGCAGGGCTCTACCTGGACGGCGTCCTCGAGGCGGCAGCCTTTGTGCCGGGCCTTGCGCCGGAGACGGCCCTCCCGCTCACTGCGGGAAAGGCGTCTTGGTACAACGGGTACCGCCTCAACTTCGCGATCGACGAGACGCAGATTCTGCCCCGTGCTCGAAGCGCTTCGGAGGTGGCCGCCGACTTCGCGCAGTTCACCCTACCTCCACCGGCCGCCGACCCATCGGCAATCGCGGAGTGGCAATTCGAAACAAACGCCGATGACAGTTCAGCCAACCAGCATCATGGGGCTACCATCGGAGGCCAGCTCGTCGCCGGCGTGCAAGGCCAGGCCCGCCGTTTCGACGGCGCGGGTGACGCCGTCACAATCGACGGCTCGCATCGCTTTACGCCCGCCCGCTTCACGATGCGCACCTGGCTCCGGGTGAGCGCCTATCCGTCGAACTTCGGCATCGTCCTTTCAAACTACGGAGGCGACTATCAGGGCTGGTATGTGGCTGTTCAATCGGACGGCCGTGTTCTGTTGTCGGTCAACCGGCTCCCCACGACGTCGCGCGGACTCCTGTCGAACTCGGCTCTGTCGCTCGACCGCTGGTACCACCTCGCCGTGACCTACGACGGCCGAACGCAGCAGGCGGCCATCTACATCGATGGGGTCGCTGATGTGCAGCAGTACGTCGGGGGCCTGACACCCAGAGTCGGAGGTTCGCTCACCTTCGCGAGAGCCTCATGGTACGGCGGCGCGTACCTCGCTTGCGACATCGACGAACTGAAGATGAAATCTGATGCGTGGACACCGGCCGAGGTCACAGCCGACTTCGCAAGCTTCGGTGGCGCCGGGAGCCCTCAGCCGGTCGCTTATTGGCCGATGGACGACGCCGTAACCGGCCCCGGCGGGCTTCTGACCGACATCTCCGGTAACGGGCACCACGCCGTTACCGCGGGCGACGGCACCAGCACGGTCGCCGGTGTCGCGGGCAACGCCCGCGGGTTCAACGGATCGAGCGACCATGCCCGGCTAACTCCTGCCGCTAACCTGAGCACCGCCGGCTTCACCTTGACTGGTTGGCTCAAGCTCGCCGCCTACCCAGGTGGCTGGGGGGTCATCTTCTCGAATTACGGGGGCGACTTCCGGGGTTGGTTCTCCGGCGTGACGTCCGAGGGAAGGCTGATCCTGTCGGTCTCCGGGCTCCCCTCCTCCGCCGCATGGCTCGTGTCGAACACGCCTCTCGACTTGGACCGCTGGTACCATGTCGCTTTCGCGCTCAACGAAACCAGCCGCCGTGGAGCGATCTACGTCGATGGGTTGCTGGATCGTACCGCGGTGTTCAGTGCGTTTACGCCGCAGACCGCCGTCGAGCCGCTCTTCGGGCGCGCCTCTTGGTACAACGGCGGCTATCTCGGGATGTCACTCGATGGAGTCCGTCTGTATCCCACCGAGCTCTCCTCTCAGCACATCACCGCGGACATGCAGGCGGTTCCCTGATGCCCGGTCAGCCCCATATGCCCGGTCAGCAAGGCGGGCCGGCGAGATCACGCGGCTCAGTCGTCGCCGGTGGACTTGCCCTTCTTTTGAGAGACCTGGAAGGTGCTCAGCGTATCGGCGTAGCCGGCAATACCGCTGTAGATGTGTTGCGCCACCTTCTGGCGATGCGTACTGCTCTTGAGGAGTTTCTCGTCGCTGGGGTTGCTGATGAAACCGATCTCCACGAGGACCGCCGGCATCTTGGCGCCGATCAAGACCATCAGGGGCGCTTTGCGTACCCCGCGATTGCGCAGACCCTTGATGTCTTTCGCGAGGCCGCGGTGCAGGCTATGCTGCACCTTCGCCGCAAACTCTCGAGACTCGTCGATGGTCTCTTTCAGCACGATTTTCGAAAGCAGGTCCTGGAGTTCGTGGACCGATCGATTGGCCGCCGCGTTCTCGCGGGAGGCCACCGCCATCGCCCAGGGATCGGTCGTGAAGTTCAAGTAGTACGTTTCAATGCCGCGGACGTTACGCTGTTTCGCCGCATTGGCGTGGATCGAAATAAAGAGGTCGGCTTTCTCACCGTTCGCGATTTGCGTGCGCCGGCGAAGGGCGACGAAGCGGTCGTCCGTGCGCGTGTAGATCACTTCGGCGCCGAGTTGCTCCTCAATAAGCGTGCCGAGGCGCTGCGCAATGTCGTTGACCACGACCTTTTCCTGCAGGCCCGTGGGGCCTATGCTGCCCGTGTGGCGCCCGCCGTGCCCGGGGTCGATCACAACCCGGCCCAACTTGAGGCCCAGCGCCCGGATCAGGTTTCGCTTGCCGCGGCTTGTCGCCTTCGCGGGCTTGGGCGGCTCGATTTCGACCGCCAGCGGAACCGGCGCACCCTCGGGAGGAGGAGTCAGCTTCGCCAGTGCTTGTGCCTCAGAGGCGGGAGGGGGAAGGTTCGTTACGTCCGTCCGCAGGAGGGAGCTGGGAACCTGCCCGGAAGCCCCTGTTCCGTCCGAGACATCGACCACCGGCCTCCAGTTGAGAGACTCCACAGCGACGCGCACGGGCGGCGTGTCGGTCTCGTCGACGAATCGCGGCTCGTAGCGCTCGAAGACCCGGCGGGGCTGCTCGGGGGGCAACTCGGCCGTCGCAACCAGTTTGCCGGCCGTGTCGGGCGGTTGATTCTCCCCGTCCCACGGCGGCGGGATCGTTTCGGACGTCACTGGCGGCGGGAGGGTACCGGTACCGAACGAGGAGGGCTCGACATCCGCTGTGGTTGCTGTGGAACCTGGGGTCGAAGCGGTCGCGGCCGGCGCACTCTCGCCTCGCAACGCCTCCTCAAAGGTAGGCTGCGGCGGCGGCTCGGCGGGCGGGCCGTTGCTTTCAGCGAGAAGCTCCTGCGGCTTCCCGCGCAACTCGATCGCCAAACGCGGTGGATTCGAAAGCCACGACGCCGAGAACGGCACGCGGGACGTTAGATCGATAACCACACGGCCCACGTTTCGCTGGTTCTGTCCGACTCGGATGCGCTGGACGATCGGATCATTGACCTCCAACACCTCTGCGTGTTTGAGCGCCGTGTCCAGGCGGGCCCCGGGGAAGTCGAAGTAAATGCGCTCGGGGCCTTCCACGCGGTCTGACCTGTGTCTAACGTTGCGGTCGAGCTCGATAATGATCCGGGTGTAGTCGGGATGCGACCAGTAACGGACCTGCCGCACACTCGCCAGCCGCGAATCCCGAGAGGAAGCCCGGCCGGCCTTGACGGGCATGGAGCCCGACCGAACCGCGTTTCCGTGGAGAGCTACCGGCGTCAGCGCCGGGTCCGTCGTTGTTCCCTGGGTTGTTCTTGTTCCGTCGCGCTCGGTCCGCGGCTCGATGGGCGCCTTCACCGGCTCCGGCGGCGGTTGCCCGCCTAGGCCCCGAATCGAGGTTACGACCTCACCTCTGCGGGCGGTGTCGGGAAACTCGGTCAGCAGCAACCGGTATGCCCTAAGCGATTCCTCTCGGTGCGACGACTCGCCGAACCTGCTGGTGGCCATCTGTTGGTAGATGCGGGCGATCCCCAGCAGGCTCTCTTGCTTGTGGGAGACGTCCGGATCAGTCAGATAGGCCTTGCGGAAAGCCTCGATCACCAGCAGGTACTGCTTGGCGCCGAGTTCAAAACTCGGCACGGCCCCCAAGTCCTCAGACAAGAGGGTAGCGTAGGCGTAGTTGTCCCGCGTAGGTGCGGACGGGGACTTAGCCCCCGCCAACAGGGAAGAGGAAGCCAGGAAAAACAACCCGGCTACAAGTCCCGCTGCCAGGGACCAGCTTCCCCGGCGTCGATGCCAGAGAGAAGGCATGGTTCCCTCATTCCATCTCGAAAACCAGCAGGCCCGAAGGCATCTGCCGAGCCACAACGCGCCCTATCGCGGCGCCCGTGCCATCCGAGACGGAACTACCCAGGATTCCATAGCGATCTGTGATCCGTCGCACATAGTCTTGCGTCTCCCGATAGGGGGGGACGCCACCATGACTGTCGACAGCGCCTTCACCGGCGTTGTAGGCGGCCAAAGTGAGCAACGAGTCACCATCGTATCGATCCATCAAATGGCGGAGATATTTCACTCCCCCTTCGACATTTTCGGCGGGATCGAAAATGTCCTTTACCCCAAACCGCTTCGCGGTGTCGGGCATCAACTGCATCAGCCCGCAGGCGCCTTTCGACGAGACCGCGAACAGATCGTAGTTACTCTCCTGCCGGATCACCTCGTGAACGAAACGCGCGTCCACGCTGTGCCGGCCGGCGGCGGCCCGTACCAAGGCATCAATATCCACTCGGGCTTCAGACCGCGAACCCCGAGCAGTGCGACCTTGGACAACCGTGTTGCCCGGTGCGGCCCCACCCTTTTTGGCACTTCCAGGAGCGGCCTTCCGCTTCCCAAAAAGGTTCCCAACGACGGCCACTCGAACCAAACGGCCCGTGCGGCTATCCTCCCGAACCTCGTAGCGCCGTGAAGCGGTCGGCTTGTGCTCATTGCGTACCGCCGCGACAGGCAATGGACCCGCCTGCGCGAACGAGGTAAACGCGAACAGCCAGAACCTAACTGACCTCTTCACCACAAACCATATCATAGCTGAACTTTCAAAGCAATTAACTTCTTTTCAGTGGCTTAGGCTACTTAGCAGCCCGTTGGAGGCACCCCGGATCGCGTAACGTCTGGCATCGTCGCCCGCCATGTCGTGCTCCTACCGCCAGCCGCCTCCAGATGTGGTGTCTTGGCGGCTTTCAACACCGATTCTCGGCGCGACTCGCGGGATCCGTCAAACCTGCCACCCGCTGATTGAGTCGAGGGCATCCCTACTTGATACAGGACGCTGCGCCGCTGGTTTTAGACGAGGCCGACTGGAAGTTGCAAACCCTCACGCCGGCCGGCCTCGGCTTGCCGCCGCCCGTTCCGCAACCTGTTCGGCGATCGATCGGCTGCGCCGTACGCAGTCGGGGATGCCGATCCCTGTGAAACCATTGCCACCCAGATGGAGCCCGGGCAACTTCCGAAGCCGCTCTTCCACGGCCGCCAGGCGCTTTTGGTGCCCAACCTCGTACTGCGCCATAGCCCTCTCCCAGCGCTGCACCCGAACCGACGCTGGACGGGCGGTGAACCCCATCGCCTCGCTCAGTTCCCGGTGCGCGACTTCCGCCAACTCGGAATCGCTCGCCGACAGAAACTGCTCGGCTTTGTCACCCGCCAGAAAAGCGCGGAGCAGTCCCGTTTTTCGGTCGGCACGGAAGCGGAACTTCGTATTCACCCAGGTGCATGCGGCCAGATTCTTGCCTTCGGTACGCGGGACGAGGTACCCAAAACCGTTTAGCCGGTGGTCGAACTCCGGTCTCGAATACAGTAACGAAACCGTGATCGACGAATGGTAGGGGATCTCGAGCAGCAGGTCCGCCAGGCGCGCGTCGATCTGCTTGACGACCTCGGCGGCCCGGTAGGCAGGCGTCGCCAGAATGACCTGTTGCGCTTCGAGCGGCCCGGCGCTCGTCCGCAAGTGATAGCCCGCCGGCAGCGTCTGGAGCCTCTCGAGGGTGGCTGTGACGATCCGCACGCGTCCCTGTACCCGTGCCGCTAAGGCGTCGGTCAATTGCTGCATGCCGTTTCTCAGGGACTGAAAAAGCGGCGGTGGAGACACGGGCTGCCCCAGAACCGACTGCTTGGCACGGCGTGCCCGCAGCATACTTTTCGTCAAACTGCCGTCTTTGCGGGCCATCTCGACGAAGCGTGGCAGCACGCTGTTCATGCTCAATTTCTCGGGGGAGCCCCCATAAACTCCGGCCAACATCGGCTGTGCCAAGTATTCGTTCACTTCCGGGCCGTAGTGGCGCCGGACGAACTCCGCGACCGACTCGTCCTCGATATCCTCGGGCTTTCGAAACCACTCGAGGGCCATCCGTGCCTTAGCCTTCCAACTCAGCAGCGGCGTTTCCAGCATGGGCCTCAGTTTCGTCGGCGCAAGGAACTGAATGCCCTCGGGAAGCGCAATCAGCTTCCCGTTCCGCAACACATAGGTGCGTCGCCGCCGGTCTTGGGACCCGATGACCTGGTCCTCCATACCCAACTCGCGGATCAACTCCAGCGCCCACGGCTTCTGTGCCAGAAAGCTATCAGGGCCCGCCTCCACCAGGCACCCATCGACTTTCTCGCTGCGGATCACGCCACC
>JAKZVK010000120.1:0-12567 GCA_047516085.1 Bryobacterales bacterium | reverse complement strand
CGCGGGCAACGCGGCCGCCGAGACACCGTTCAACGCGGACGAGGCGATGACTTCAGGCTTGCAAGAGGTTGTGCTGCTGCACAGCGGGAGCTTGAAATCGTCGGGTAGCACGACCGAGTTCACCCCGTTGCTGCAAACAGGGACCGATTCAGCGGTGCTGTCCTGGATGCGGCTGGTGCAGCGTTCCCTGTTCGGCATTCAATTGAACCCCAATCTGCCTCACCAGCCGAACGAGGAGACCTACGTTCTGGCGGCGCGGGTCGAGGGCAAGTCGGGCGACAAGCCGGTCCGGGCGATCGTAATTGCCGACATCGATATGATGGGCGAGCAGTTCTTCCAACTGCGGCGCCAGGGCGTCGAAGCCTTGAATTTCGACAACGTTACCTTCCTGCTGAACGCCGTGGACCATTTGGCGGGTGACGATTCGTTTATTACACTGCGCAAGCGGCGTCCGAAGCACCGCACGCTGGAGGCGGTCGAGGCACGCACGCGGCAGTTTGAAGAGCGACGACTGGCAGATACGCAGGAGGCAGAAAAGAACGCGGAAGAGAGATTGAAAGAAGCACAGGAGCGGCTCGACCGCTCGGTGGAAGCCGTCCAAAACCGCACCGACCTCGACACGCAGGCCAAGCGCATCATGATCCAGAACCAGCAGCAAGTCGAGAATCGCCGCTTGACCGTGGCCCGCAAAAACATCGAAGACGAGAAGCAGCGTCAAAGCGAGCGGGCGAAGGCGGACATGGAGGGCTCGATCCGCGGCATTCAGAACACAATCAAGATCCTGGCCGTGGCGCTGCCGCCGATTCCGGCGTTTGCGTTGTTTGTTTTTGTGTCGCTGCGAAGGCTGCGGCGAGAGAAGATCGGGGTTTCGCCGGACCGCCTGGTGGAAAAGTAGGAGACGTGCCATGAACGAGATGAAGAAGACGATCGTGTTTCTGCTTACGGCGACGGTGCTGGCGGTAGCAGCGATTGTTGTCGATCCCGGGCGGGCAACGCCGGAGATCTTCAGCGATCAGGGCGAGCTGTTCTATCCCGATTTCACCGACGCGCAGGCGCCCCGGGTGATCGAAGTGGTCGACTATGACGAGGCCACCGCTACGGCGCGCCCGCTGAAGGTCGAGTTCGCCGACAACCAGTGGCGTATTCCCTCGCACCATAACTATCGGGCGGACGCCGAAGACCGTCTCAGCAAGACCGCCGCCGCGCTGATGGAGTTGCGCAAGGACGCCATCGTCACCGAGCGCGTCGAAGACCACGCTGAATATGGCGTCATCGATCCGCTCGGCCAGGAAGTCACGTCGCTGACCGGGCGCGGCAAACGCGTTACGCTGCGCGATGAAAGCGACGAGGTTCTGGCGGACTTCATCGTCGGCAAGAAGGTCGAAGGCAAACAGAATCGACGCTACATGCGGGTGCCGACGCAGAAGCGAGTGTACGACGTTGAGACGACAGCCGATGTCTCGGCGAAGTTCGAGGACTGGATCGAGACCGACCTGCTCAAGCTGGCCGCGGGCGACATTCGTAAGATCTCGATCAATAGCTACTCGATCAACGAGCGCCTCGGCACCCTGCAAGACCAGGAGCGCGTCGTACTAACCCACAAGGACGACAAGTGGCGCATGAGCGGCAGCGGCACGCCGAAAGACGCCACGGTGAACGCCTTGACCGGTGCGCTCGACAGTCTGAAGATCGTCGACGTGCAGCCCAAGCCCGCGAACCTGACGCGCGGCTTGAAGACCAAGGGCAGCATTCCGCTGACGCAAGAGGCTAGAGTCTCGCTCCAGCAGAAGGGTTTCTTCCTGACACGCGGCGGATTGTATTCGAACGAGGGCGAGATCGTCGTCGAGACCAAGAACGGTCTTCGGTACGCCCTGCGCTTTGGTGAGATCGCTTCGAGCGGAGCGGCCGGTAGCGCGGCGGCCGGCGCGAGCGAAGAGGAGCAAGACAGCAAGAACGAGCGCCGCTACGTCTTCATCACGGTCGATTACAGCTCCGCCCGCGCTAAGCAGTACCACGACGGCGAAGAGCCGGGTGACGAGGGTAAGGAGCTCGGCGATGAGCTTCGGAACCGCTTTGCTGATTGGTACTACGTGATCTCCGGCGCCGACTTCAACAACCTTCGTCCCAGCCGCAAAACCCTGCGCAGCTAAGCACTATCACAACTACCGTCGGGTCCCTGCGCATCCTCGCCACCGAACCCAACAGAGCCGCGGATGTGAATCCGCGGGCGCGCGGGCGTCAGCCCGCGCTGATCCATCGCTCAAGACAAAGCGAGCCTCTATCTCACAATCCGCCCCAATCCTGCACGATCTCGAGCCCCAGCCCCCAACAAAACCGTTGATACAATCAGACCTATGCTCAAGCGGGAAAACTGCCGCGAACGCCAAGCCCGGCTGCTCAAAATTTGCGAAAACGAACAGCTCGACCTCGTTGTTCTCACGCATCCGAAGACCGTTTACTACTTCTCCGGCGTGCTTGTCGGCGACGCCGCGCCGAACGCGTTCCTGATGAATGCATCGGGCAAGAGCGTGCTCGTCACGCAGGCTCCCGTGGGCCGGCCGCCCGAGGCCCCGCCCTCAGCCGCCGACGAGACCGACCTCTACGCCTTCCACAGCATGGAGCACGACAACGTAGCCACCCGCTGGACCACCGAGGCCGCCGCTCTCGTACGCGCCGCCGCCGCCCGCCTGTCCCCCTCCGGCGGCGCTGTGGGCCTCGAGTTCGACTCGGCTAACTACGCCATCGGTGCGGCGCTTTCCGAGACGGCGAATGGCCAGCCGGTCAACCTCACGCCCGCGCTCGATCAAATGCGGCGCCAAAAAGATCCCGACGAAATCGAGTGCATGCGGCAGTGCGTCGCGCTGGTGGAAGCCGGGTTGGGCGCCATCAAGGCGCGGCTCGAGCCCGGCATGACCGAGTACCGCGCTTACTCGATCTACTACGAGGCGATGGTCGCGAAGGCCGAAACCTCCGTCGTTCTTGCCGGCGACTTCGCCTGTGGCAAGCGCAGCATCCGCGGCGGCGGCCCCCCGACGGACCGCCGCGTGCAACTGGGCGACCTCTACATCTTCGACACGTTCCCGCTCTACCAGGGCTACATGTGCGACTTCACGCGTACGTTCGTCGTCGGCCGCCCCACGCAGATCCAACAAGACGCCTGGGCGCACGTCATGGAAGCGCATGAGATCGCCCGCCGCACCATCGCTCCCGGTGTACCCGCCAAAGAGGTCTACCGCGCGCTCAAGTCCCACCTCGACAAGTTTGAGCCCGCCAAGGACTCCTTCTGGCACCATGCCGGCCACGGGGTCGGCATGAACGGCTGGGAACTGCCCTGGCTCACGCCCGGCAGCGACGATGTCGTCGAAGACCGCGAAGTGCTCGCCTGCGATCCCGGCCTCTACGCCGACGCGATGCAAGGAGGCATTCGGCTCGAACACAACTACCTCGTCACCCCCGAAGGCGTCACCGCGCTCGATCACTTCCCGATGGACCTCACTTGACCGCAAGCGCGGTTACACGTCGGTTTGCCATAGGGGGGGCACGGCATGCCGTCACCGAGGCGCCTGGTACGGCGGAAGCTCCGCCTAAACACGTGACCGCTCCGTGAAACTCCCTACCAAGCACCACTGGCAGATCGAGACCGACGTGGTTGTCGTCGGAGGCGGCGGCAGCGGCTTGGCTGCGGCGGTGGAGGCTTCGAGTCACGGTGCCGCGGTAACGCTGGTCGAGAAGCGACCTCAACTCGGCGGGACGACCGGCCTGGCCGTCGGTTCGTTCACAGCGGCCTGCACCTCGCTTCAACGCGCCGCCAAGATCGAGGACCGCACTACCTGGCACCAGCAGGACATCGCCAAATTCGCGCCGCATCGCGAGCCGAAAAACAACGCAGCCCTGCGCGGCTGGCTCGCCGAGAACGCGGCCGACACGCTGGAGTGGCTACGCGAGATGGGCGTCGAGTTCAGCGGGCCGCATCCCGAGCCGCCCAATCGGCTGCCCCGCATGCACAACGTCGTGCCCAACGCTAAGATCTACATCTTCGCGCTGCAGCGCCAGGCGCTACGTCAAGGGGTTGAGATCCTTGCGGGATACGAGGTCGTCCACTTGATCAAGGATCCGGGCGGCCGTGCCACCGGTGTGGACGTACGCAGCGCGGAGGGCGAGTCCGCCACAATCCGAGCGCGCCGCGGCGTCATCCTTGCCGCAGGCGACTATTCGAGCGGCTCAACGGTGAAGGCGGAATTCCTCGAAGCAGGCACCGCCGCCATCGAAGGGATCAACCCGCACTCCTCAGGCGACGGCCATCGCCTGGCTCGGGAAGCGGGCGCGGCGCTCGTCAACATGGACGTGATCTACGGGCCCGAGATTCGTTTCGCCCCACCGCCCGGAGATCCCTTTCAGCAACTGCTCGTACCGTCGGGTGAAGAGGCCGCCGGCCGGGGATTTGACGCCCTGCGACCGGAAGCGGTCCAAGCAAAGGCGAAGGAATTGCTGTTCACGTGGCAGCACCCTGAAGATGCGCTCTATGAAAAGGGAGCCATCCTCGTCAATCGCAACGGCGAGCGCTTCGTGGACGAGAGTAGCAATCCCGCAGCGGCCATTCCCCGGCAGCCGGGCAAGGTCGCCTACGTCGTTTTCGATCGGGCTGTGGCGGAGACGTTCTCGGCCTGGCCGAACTTCATCTCCACAGCGCCGGAGATCGGCTACGCGTATGTCGAGGATTACCGCTTGCGGCGGCCCGACCTCTACCACGAGGCGCCAAGCGTGGCCGAGCTGGCACCAAAGCTAAGTGTCCCCGGCGACGCTCTCAGCGAGACGATTGCCGCCTACAACCGCTCGGCGGCTGGCGCAGCGCGGGATCGGTTCGGGCGGCCGCCGTCGGGTCATACCGTGAGCCGTCCCCCCTACTACGCTCTAGGCCCAGCCAAGGGTTGGATCGTGACGACCGAAGGCGGCGTATCCGTCGATGAGCGGATGCAGGCTCTTGACGCAGAGGGGAAGGTGGTCCCCGGGCTCTACGCAGCGGGCTCGAACGGGATGGGCGGTCTAATTCTCTGGAGTCACGGCCTACACATCGCCTGGGCGCTCACCAGTGGCCGGCAAGCCGGGCGGCACGCAGCGCAGCGACCTCCGAATCCGCGCCAATAGCCGCCGAGGTAACCGAGCCGTGATCGTAAGAGAGCGGTCCGGCACGAACCCTGACGCCACTCGAAGGCCTCTAGGCCCCTCTAGCCACGCCTACGGGTCTCCAAGCCTAGGGGTCGCCCCAGCGCAGTAACCGTCGATTGTTGATATCGCGGAACTCTCCCGTAGCGACGAGGACAAGGTCATAGATCTGCCCGACGAACAGGAATCCCCCGGTGAACAGCCAAAGAATCCCGGTACCCACCTTGCCGACGTAGAAACGGTGGGCGCCTAGAAACCCGATCAACAAACACAGCAGGAAAGCGGCCAAGCGGCTGTACTCGGACGCATCGGCCGGGAGCGAAGATAGGGGCGGCGGCGCGGCTACCCGGCCAACCTCTGCCCCACAAGCGTGGCAGAATCGGTCCTCGCGGTTCATCTCCGCTCCGCAGCCCACACAATGGACGACAGGAGGTGGCGGGTCGGGGAGTTTCTCGCCGGACGCGCTCGTCTCGAGAGGTTCTTGCGGAGCTTCCTCTCCCGAGGCGGGTTCGGTTGGAGACGGCTCGTCTGCTGCAGCGGGCGTTCCGAGGTCTTCCGCTGGAGGCTCTTGCCACTGGTGTGAATCAGTCTCTGAAGTGGGTTGCTGTTCGTCTGGCGTCATAGACCGCTCTCACTGAGTCCTACGCATCCACGCCGCCGATGTTCCGCCGTCGTCCGGTCCCGCCGGCGACGCGGCCCGTTATAATTGTGGTCACTTTGCCGTACCTCGATTGGCTGGAAGAAGTGCTCGCCGGAAAGTTGGCGGCGAAACCCATCGGTGAACCGGTTGCGCTGCGGGCGCACGTGCGGCTGACCAGCGACCATGGCCTGCTGGTTCCGACCCTGGCCGCAACGGTGAAGGCCGTCAGCCGCTGGTTCGGCCAAAGCCCCCCCAGGCTATACGCACAGGGCGGCGCCGAGCAGGGGCACGTTAGCGTTCTCGCCACGTTCGCCGGTGGCCAGACCGCGCTGGTCGGCTCGGAGCTGATCCGAGACGTGGAGACCCCGCGAACTAGCGAAGCGTCAGTTCGGCTACTGCTCGTGGGCAACCACGGCACGATGGAGTTCGCGGACACCCCTGGCGCGGATACCTTGCCGGTCGATCTCGCTGTTTCGGGTGACCCCCAAACGCAGACGCTGGTCCGCGCCATCGAGCAATCGCTGAAAAAGGGCGGGCCCGTCGGCTAGTCCGATTGTCCCGCTCGGCGCCCGACCCACCACTCACGGCAACACGGTCCATCAACATACGGCTCGTGCCTGGGGCGGCTTACAACCTGTAGGCCTCCCTAGCCGTGTCGCTCCAGAAGCGCTCTTGTTCGCTGTTGGAGAGCTGTGACACGTAACGCCCGACGGTCTCGACCCAGCGGCGGTAGCTGGTCGCCAGCAAGCAGACCGGCCAATCAGAGCCAAACATCAATCGCTTGGGGCCGAAGGCGGAGAACACGGTATCCAAGTAGGGCTGCAACTCCTGCTCAGTCCAATGACTCCAGTCGGCCTCGGTCGCCACGCCTGAAATCTTGCAGTAGACGTTCGGGCGGTGGGCAAGTTGCACGATGTAGGTTTGCCAAGGCGAGAGCAAGCCGTCGCGAATGCGCGGCTTGGCAATGTGGTCGACGACAAACACTTGATCCGGATGCCGGTCGACGAACTGCAGCGCTTGCGGTAGGTGCTTTTCAAAGATCAGGATGTCGTAGACGAGATCGAAATCCCTAAGTAGCTTGATCCCCGCGTTGAAGTCGTTTCGCAGCATGAAGCGGTCGTCGGGCTCGTCGTGCAACACGTGGCGTACGCCCTTCAAGTCTTTGCGCCGAGACAGCCGTTCGAGGTCGCCGCGGACGGACGAACTCACCAGCGGAACCCACCCGACCACCCCACGAATGAAGTCGTGCTTGCGTGCCCAGTCGAGCAGAACTTGCGTTTCTTCAAGCGTCTGGCGTGCTTGGACCGAAACGACACCGTCAATGCCGGTCTCGGAGATCTCCTTTTTCAGGTCCGCCGGCAGAAAGTCGCGCCGGATGACCTCCATCTGATCGTTCATCCAGCCGTATTCTTCCGGACTGTATTTCCAGAAGTGGTGGTGGGTGTCGATTCTCATCTTGATTCGTTTTGCGCGGGGAGCGTTGAGAGGGCGATGGAAAGGTCGCCCCCCCCCATTATCCTGGTTCCCGATCCTGATTCTCCGCGCGTCCCGAAGGCCAGAAGTGGTCGCGGACCGGATCGACGATCGCTTCAATCTCGGCCATCAACTCCGGATCCAAACGGGCTTCGAGAGCTCCGAGGTTTTCGTCCACTTGCGCGCGACTCGCCAGGCCCACCAGCGTGCACGCCGCGTAAGTGTGGTCGAGACAAAAACGCAAGGCGAGTGGGGCAACCGGGACCCCACGAGCTTTGCACCGTTCGACGACCTTTCTGCCGGCGTCTTTTACCGCGGGGTCGGCCGGGTGCCAGTCGGGTGCGCCTTGCTCGCTCAATACGCGCATGTGCAACGGAGCAGCATTGATGAGGCCGATGCCGTGCTCTCGCACAAAGGGTGTGAGCCGCTGGTCGAGATCCCGGACCATGAGGTTGTGGCGGGCGTAGGAGAGGATACTGTCGACGGGAGCGGCGGCGGCTACCTCGCGCAGCATATCGAGCTGCAGACCGCTGATGCCGATGTAGCGCGCCTTACCGCTTTGCCGCACGCGCCGGGCGGCGGGGATCGTCTCTTCGATAATCTGACGCCGGTCGCCGAACTCGATGTCGTGGATCTGGTAGAGGTCGACGTAGTCGGTGCGAAGACGCCGCAGGGATTCATCGATGCTGCTCTCGACCCGTTTGGCTGAGAAGTCAAACTCTTCCAGATCGTAACGGCAGCACTTGGTGGCAAGGATGACTTTGTCGCGCCGGCCCCCGAGCGCGTGGCCGAGGCGGTCCTCCGAAAGCGTCCGCCCGTAGAACGGAGCGGTGTCGAAGAAGTTGATGCCACAGCCGATGGCGTGGTGGACAGCGCGTTCGCCTTCAGCGGCGTCGATGGCGCCGAACTCCTCACCAAGCGGGGATGCCCCGAAGCCGAGGACGGAGACCTGCAGGTCCGTGTTGCCTAGTTTCCTGTGTTGCAAGAAGCCGCCATCCTTGCGTGGCTGAAGTCAACTAGCGTAGCGAAAAGACGAGGTTGCTATCGAAACGCCGGCGTGGCGCGTCTAAATGGTTTGCTGTTCGGTGTGAACGGTTACGACGGCTCAGGCCGCGTCCCACACGAAACCTCGGTTTGCCCGCCCGCATCCAATCGATTGAAGCACCGAGTCAACTCAGTCACGGAACGTTGCTTAGAGGAGACGTGAATATGAAAGCCCGTCACGCCAAAATGAGTGTGTGGAGTGTTTTCGGCATCGCGGTTACCGCCTTTGTGTTGGCCACGTCGGTGGCCGGGTATCTCGTGGCCGACCCCGGCTTCGCAGGCGCCAAGGGAGCGATTCCGGCACTCGCGCCGGCTGGACCAGTCGCGGGTAGCGGCGAGCTGCCCGCCTCGGGCACGTTTGCGCCCATCGTCGAAAAGACCGCGCCTGCCGTGGTAAGTATTGAAGTGTCCAAGGTCGTCAGTGCTTCAGAAGGGCCGATGCGGTTCCCGTTTTTCGGGCCGCATGGACCGCGCCAACGCCCAGAGGAAGGGCCCGAACGCCGCCGTCGCGGGTCCGGATCGGGGGTGATCATCAGTCAAGACGGATACATCGTCACGAACCATCACGTCATCGATGGCGCGGGCGACATCCGCGTTCGTCTCAATGACAGGCGTGAGTTTGACGCGACGGTAGTCGGGACGGACGCAAAGACCGATGTCGCGGTGCTCAAGGTGGATACCTCCGGCCTGCCGGTACTCCCGCTCGGCAACTCCGACAACGTCGCGATCGGCGACATCGTGCTGGCCATCGGCAACCCCTTCGGCATCGGACAGACGGTCACCATGGGCATCGTCGGCGCAACCGGCCGCAGAGGCCTTCACATCGAAGACTACGAGGACTTCATACAAACCGATGCCGCGATCAATCCCGGCAACTCGGGCGGAGCGCTGGTGAACGCGCGTGGCGAGCTGATCGGCATCAACACGGCCATCTTCTCGCGCGGCAGTGGGGGGAATCAGGGTATCGGGTTCGCCGTGCCCATCAACCTGGCCCATCGCGTCATGACTCAACTCACCGAAACCGGTCGTGTTGCCCGCGGCTATCTCGGTGTCGGCATCCAGCCGGTGACGCCGAAGATGGCGAAGCTGTTGGGTGCGCCCGAGACGCGCGGAGCGGTGGTTAGCTCGGTACAGCCGGCTTCGCCCGCCGAGGAAGCCGGCCTGCAACGCGGCGACATCATCTTCGGTCTGGATGAAGAGCAAGTCGACGACTTCCGGCACCTGCGGCTCAACCTCGCGTCGCGGTCACCCGGCAGCGAGGTCGAGTTGCTGGTCTGGCGCGACGGCGACGAGATGCGGCTGCCCGCGAAGTTGACCGAGCTTCCGGAAGACGGTCGGCCGGCGGCGCGTCCTCGCGGCGCGACCAGCTCGTCGCGAGGCCTGTCGGTCGATGAGTTGACCCCGCGGATCGCGGAGCGGTTGGGCCTTGCGCCTGACACCGAGGGAGTGATCATCAGCGGCGTCAAACCGGGAAGCCCGGCGGCGCAAGCCGGATTGCAGCGCGGCGACGTGATTCAAGAGGTAGCACGCCGGTCGCTTCGCACCGTGTCGGAGTTTCGACAGGCCGTCGGCGAAGCCGGTGACGAGCCGGTGCTGCTGCTCGTCGTACGCGATGGTAATCCCCTGTTCATGGTCGTTGAAGCAAGCTGACAGCACTTTCGATTCCTCGCCCAACCGGCCGGGAGCGGACGCTGCCTCCGCTCCCGGCCCCCTTATTGGGCTACAGCGCCACCTAGACTAGGGGTTGGTTGGGACGCTTGGGCGCCGGCGCTCCACTACCCCTCGACCCGACACTCGGAGCGGCGGGATTTATCGCTTTGCGGCCAGAATAGGAGCCTTTCAAGGACGGCGATCGGGTTGCTTCCCCCGCGGAGCCCTGTTGCTGCCGCAAACGCCGCTCGTTGAAGTCGCGTTAGAGGCCCAGCTCGGTGCGGATCTGCTGGGCGAGGGCGTCCAGTTGGGTGGCCGGGTGGGTGGTGATCTGCTCGCCTTCCAGGTACTGGACGACCTGGTCGGCTACGCCGTCGTCAACGACTACCGCGAGCGAGACGTCGCTGTCCTCCAGACGGGTCAAGTCCTGATAGACGCCGCGGAGTTTCTGAGCGTCGGCTTCGGCATGCAGCAGCGCCAGGCCGTGGAGGTACTTTCGTGTGCCGTTCCGCGGGTAGGCGAAATCAAAGGTGAAGTGGTAGCCGGGTGCGCCGTAGGTGACGCGGGCGTTGCGGGCGAGGCCGCGGCCGTTGCCGACCAGGCCGTATCGGCGGAAGGCGCTTTCCATGCGGCCAACGAGATGAGCGCGCGTGCCCGGGGCAGGCTCGTGCTCTTCGGCGCCGCCGGTTTCGGGCCGCGGGTTCTCGACGTAGGCCTGATAGAGGCGCTCGATCTCCCTCGCCGGGTCCCGTCCCCAGAAGGCCTTGGGGTCGGTGACCTGCAGGGTCGTGGAGAGGTTCTTCTGCAATTCATCCGCGTAGAGCGAAAAGCCTTCGCCGAGCACATGAACGTCCTCGAACTCGTTGCGCAACGCTTCGAGGTATACGAGGTCAACCTGGGGGTGACAGCGCAGCCGCTGAAAGTCGGACGCGAAACGCGCGTCCAAGACCTGCCCGTGGGCGTTCGAAAGAAACACGCCGATGTTGAAATGCTCGTCCGAGACGAGGTTGGGCACATAGCGCAGGAGTTGAAAACTGTAGCGGCTCATTTCGTCCTTTGCCATGAGATCGGCCTTTCGGCTCCGTAATCCTAGATTTCCTGCTCTCCGACCTAGCGAGATGCCGTCGAGGCCTTCAGCGACCAAGCGGGGAATGGGTCGCGGGAGGCGTTCTTGGCCTCGCGAAGCAAATCCGGCACGCGGCTCCGTCTGTTATACAGCTTCTCGAGCAGCGACTCAAGCGCATCCCAATCGCCGTCATACCACGCGGGCGGCACCTTCTTCGAAGCGTTGTCCAACGGCTCGGACGAGCATTCTTGGATGCGGCTCAACCACGGCTCGAAGTCGTCGTAGCCGGTGACGCCGGCATAAACCTCCCGGCGGCTGTACAGGCCGCGCTCGGGAGAATCAGGGAACTCCCAGTTCTGGGCGTTGAATACGAATCCGTGGTCGATCATGTTCGCCACGTAGACCAGCGAGCGAGGCGAGGGAGCGTCCGGGCCGGACTGACCGTTTTCTCGGATCCATCGCTTGGCGCGGTCGCGGAAAAAGATGGCTTGGCGCCCGTTGGCGTTGCTAACCCACTTGTCGAAAGCGAGCATCCCGAGAAAGCTATCGACGTTGTAGACGCGCCGCAGGAGCGACAGGGGCAAGTAATCGTAAACGGCCCGGCGCGTCGGATCGCCAGGAAAACCCGAGCCGAAGTGCAGCCCGGCCTCGCATCGCCTCACGCGGTCACCGGCGTCCATCGTTAGCTCGGGTGTTGCGTCAATCAGCCCGCTCGGCACGTCGACGATGTCCCAGGGCGGCACGGGCAACTGCAGTTGCTCCAGCAGGATGTAGGAAACCAGCTCGTTGACCAGAATCCTCGGATGCTGGGGGTTGTTGCGAAACTTGACGATGTAGTAGCGGTCGTTGTCAGCCAGCATCAGGTGGGCGTTGGCCCCACCCCTCATGCGGCGGATATGCTGGCGGGCAACGACGGACATCGCGACAGGAACGGGCCGCCGGCCGGAAGCATGGCGGACACGGCCACACCGCCCGCACGTTTCCTCCAAAAAACCGACAGGGGTTTCGAGACATTATACGATCTTCTTGTGAAATCCGACGGGGATTTCGAAGTGTGCCCGCGAGTCGACCTATGAGGAATGGCGAACGAGGAGGTGCGGCGCGGGGCTAGCTGGCGGGCTAGCTGCCGCCGGAGGCCGGTTCGACGGTCAGGTAGCGGCCGGCGCGGATGCGGCTGTTGCGCAGGCCGTTCCAAGCCTTGAGATCAGTGATGCGGACGCCGAAGCGCTTGGCGATCGCGTCCAACGTGTCGCCTTCGCGAATGCGGTAGCGTACGGCGCTGTCCGCCGAGGCGGTGAGCGACGAAGTGGAGGACGAAGCGCTCCCGCTCCTCGCGCTCTGGGTGACCTTGAGAGACTCGCCCGCGGTGATGCGGTTACGGCGCAGCCCGTTCCAGCGCCGGAGATCGGTTACGGAAACGCCGAACCGTTCGGCGATGGCGCCCAAGTTGTCGCCTCGCCGAATGCGATAGCGGCCGTCGGCCGGGAGCGGGGACGTGGGCTGACGCTTCAGCCTAGGCTTCGTGGCCGAT
>JAKZVK010000119.1:0-5751 GCA_047516085.1 Bryobacterales bacterium | reverse complement strand
TCAACGTCTGTGAGCGGACGGACGGGCTTTGGGGCCTGCCGCCGGAGGTGATGTGCAGGGTTCAGCGCGGAAAGACGTGGTATTCGGGGCAGCGCGGGTGTACACTGTGACCGTGCCAGGGCCAAAATGGAAATCCTGGTTAAGAACCCGGAATACCCAAAATATAATCGGTCAACGATGTCAAGTTTGGTTGATTTCAGCCTTGGTAATACCGCCTTTGGAAGTGGTAGTATGCTAATCAGCCAACTTGGGAGTGGAGCATCAAGATGGTAGAGGAACATCAGCTATATCTTCAGATCAGGCGAGTCCGGGCGTGTCCATCACGTTTTTGGTCTGTAGCACAGATCGCGTTGCTTGTGGCCATGTCCGGCACCCTTATTGTTCCAAGCCTGCTTGCTCAATCGAGCGGTTTGAGCGGGTAGTCACCGACGAGACCGGAAGCGTAGTTCCCGAGGCCGAGATCGAAGTGATGAACGGGGAGATCGGCTTGCAGAGATCAGTCTTGTCCGACAGCGCCGGGCGCTATGCGTTCGCCCAGCTCCGGCCCGGCACCTACACTCTCGTCGCAACCAAGGAGGGCTTCGAATCGGTCATCACCGAGGGTGTCATATTGCTTGTCAACACGACCGTCACAAATGACGTTGTGTTCGGCTCTGTGGAAGCGATCAAAGAAACCCTCAATGTGTCTGCTTCTGGCGTGCAGGTGAACACAACGGATGCGTCGGTCGGAAACGCGTTCGGAACGAAGCCGATCAGTCAGCTTCCCCTGAACGCACGAAATCCGGCAGGCTTGCTCTCGCTGCAGGCAGGCGTTACGTTCCTGAGCGCCGACCCGTTAGACTCCCGGAAGGCGGGGGATATCCGGAACGGTTCGGTGAACGGTGCTCAGAGCGACCAGTCAAACGTAACGCTCGACGGAGTCGACGTGAACGACCAGAACGGACGTCTGCCCTTCACGAGCGTGCTTCGCAACACGCTGGACTCGATTCAGGAATTCCGCGTGGTGACGACCATGGCGAACGCTGATCAGGGCCGGTCGGCGGGCGCGCAAGTCTCTCTGGTGACCAAGAGCGGCACGAACGAGATTCACGGGTCGCTCTACGAATTCCACCGAAACACCGCCACGGCGGCGAACGACTTCTTCAACAACAGGGCCGGCGTCGATCGCGCCAAGCTCATCCGCAACATCTTCGGAGGTTCGGTCGGCGGCCCCATCAAGAAGAATCGCGCGTTCTTCTTCGCCAACTACGAAGGGCGCAGGGACGCCAGCGAGGGCAACGCGGTACGTAAAGTTCCGGGAGAATCGATGCGCAACGGCTTTCTCCGGTACAGGGGTGTCAGCGGAGCAGTGCAGGAACTCGATCCGGCGTTCATCCGTTCCAACATCGATCCGCTGCAGGTCGGCCCCAGTCCGGCCGCGCTGGAGTATTTCAGATCCTTTCCGGCGCCGAACGACTCCACCGTCGGTGATGGTCTGAATACTGCCGGATACCGGTTCACTGCCCCAACTCCGCTTATCTGGAACACCTGGATCTCGAAAGTAGATTGGACAGCGGACCGCAACGGCGTTCACCGCATGTTCGTACGCGGCAACTACCAAAACGACAGCATCGGCAGCGTTCCCCAGTTTTCCGGCCAATCCCCGAACAGGGAGACCAAGGACACCAGCCGCGGGTTGGCATTCGGGTACACCGGCTTGCTCGGGAGCAGCATTGTTAGCACTTTTCGTTACGGCTTCACCGGCCAGAAGGTGGATCTAACGGGTGTTCAAACGGGGTCTAGAGTGAGTCTGGGCGATAGCATAATCGACAATCTCACCGGCACGACGACGCCCCAGGAAACGTACTTGCCGACGCAGACGGTGGCGGCGGACATCTCCGTGATGCGTGGTCCGCACTCCCTGCAATTCGGCGGGGTTTTCCGCTCGATTCGGAACCGCCGCTTGAGCTTCGGCAACAGCTATCATTTCGCAAAACAGGCAGCTTGGGCGTTGACCGATGGCCCCGCAGTGTTCGACGGGCCGCTCGCCGAAGCGCCCGCCAACCCCGGAGTCTACCGGGAGACCATGGCGAGCATCCTCGGCATTGTCAACTTCTTCGATGCGAACTACAACTACGATCTGGACGGCAACGCGTTGGCGGTGGGAGATCCCGTAAGCCGGACTTTCGGGATGGAAGAGCTGGAACTTTACGCCCAGGACACTTGGCGCGTCAAGCCCGGCCTGACAGTCACGGCGGGCCTGCGCTGGTCACTCATGCCGTCGGCGAGGGAGGTAAACGGACTTCAGGTCAGCATTACGCCATCAATCGACCAGTACATCGCGCGCCGTCTGGACTTGGCCGAGAACGGCCGGCCCACGCGAGAAGCGGGGCCCATCGGCTTCGTGCGTGCGGACGACCCGCAAGGAGGGCCCCTGTGGGCGACACACGCGAGGAACTTCGCGCCGCGCCTTGCCGTGGCCTTCTCGCCACAGAGCAGCGACGGCTTCCTGGGCAAGCTTTTCGGCGGCCCAGGAAAGACATCCTTTCGCGCGGGTGCGGGACTCTTCTACCACATCTTCGGAATGGGCATGATTCAGATGCTCGACCGGAACGCGTTCGGCCTTACGAGCAGGGTGACGAACCAGAGCTTCGACGTCGCCACGGCACCGCGCTTCGCCGGGTCTTCGGACATTCCCGCCGGAGGGCTTCGGCCTCCGCCACCGGGAGGGCCGGGCACTCCGAACCCGACAGGTCTGGCTTGGAGCCAGGGAGTTGACTCAAGCGTACTGCCGCCCTACAGCATCAACCCCACGTTTTCTCTCGCGCGTGAGTTGGGCGGTGGCTTCTTGATGGAGGTTGGCTATGTCGGAAGGCTCAGCCGCAGGCTACTCGTCAATGACACCGCCGCGGCGCAGTACGTCAACTTCAAGGATCCGGTGTCCGGCCAGTATCTGTTGGATGAGCTTCAGAAACTCGAGCTCATGGCGCGCGCCAACCGGCCCACCGAGGCCGTGCAGCCGCTAGCGTTCTTCGAAAGTCTGTACTCGGGGGCCGCCACCAGGGATCAAACCGCCACGCAGCGCGTCTACGATGTCCTACGCTCCAGCAGTCCGGACACGGGTACGGCGCTCTACTATATCGACTACGCCTGCGCGCCATTTTGCAGCGATTTCGGGCAAGGGGCGTTCATGAACCCCCAGTTCTGGGCCTTCGACGCGCTGCGGTCTTTCGGAACCGCGACCTACCACTCGATGCAGATCTTACTGCGCAAAGGCTTCTCCAAGGGCTTCCAGTTCGACCTTAACTACACCCTTTCCGAATCCCGAGACTTGGTGTCCGTCGGGCCCCGGCGGAACCAAGGAGAAAGATTCGGCCAGATTCCAAGCGACACCTACTGGTCCTCGTTCAGCGTCATCAACTCCTGGGACCGGGAGGCGCAGCGGGCGGTTTCCGACTTCGACGTGCGCCACCAAGTGAACGCCAACTGGGTGGCGGAGTTGCCTTTCGGGCAAGGAAGGCCGTTTCTTACCGACATGGGCTCGGCGGGCCAAGCACTGCTGGGCGGCTGGCAAGTGAGCGGCCTCTGGCGCCACACATCCGGCCTCCCACTCAGCGTGCTGAATGGTCTGGCATGGCCAACGTGCTATTGCTACCAGCACTTCGCCGAAGTCACCGGACCTATACCGCCGCAGACGAACACGACGGACGCGAGGCTGATCGGAGGCGGCACGGGACCGAATGTCTTCAGCGATCCGCAGTCCGCCCTGTCATCTTTCAGGCAGGTCGTGGTCGGCGGCATCGGACAGCGCAACAACTTGCGCGGCCACGGAATCTTTTCGGTTGACGTGGCTATTGGAAAGCGATTTCAGATGCCCGCCGAAGGGCACAGCCTGCAGTTTCGAGCCGAGGCCTTCAATTTGACGAACAGCGTCAGATTTAACGCGAACGCATGGGAGACACTATCGTTTGTGTTCCCCGGGAGCTTCGGGAATTACTCTCGGGTGATGATTCCGGCTCGGGTTATGCAGTTCGGCTTGCGCTACGAGTTTTAGGCGGCGCGGCTGCGGGCGACCGCCGTCCACTCCGGAGCGCCTTCCCTCGTCCTGCGCTATGTGAATCACCCCTGGCGATGCCATCCATCACGCCCCGACAGGGCACCTCCCACCGCAGTTCGCCGACCTCGTTGAGCAGGCGTTCGATAGCTTCACACACGACTCGAAAGGGCCGCTGCATCGACCTGACCTACCGTTTCGGCGCCGGGAACTGGGGACGGATCCGGGGCCCGTCGCTTACCGCGTGGTGGCGGCAGACCGGCGGTGCTGCAGCACCGCTGACGAAACCATATGACTGAGATCTCGAAGATCGATTACAAGGTGGGTCAGGACAACGTCCAGTTCCTCGACATCCACAATCCGGTCTTCATCGTCTCCAGTCTTACCATCATCGCGTTCGTCGCCGGGGTGCTCGTATTCCAGGCTGGAGCGGCGGCCGCCTTCGGGGCGTTGCGCGCGTGGCTCATGTCGACCTTCGACTGGGTGTTCATGGGCGCGGGCAACCTCTTCGTGCTCTTCTGCCTGCTGCTGGTGGCGACGCCGCTCGGCCGCGTACGCCTGGGCGGCGCGGATGCCCGGCCGGACTACTCCCGATCGGCCTGGTTCGCCATGCTGTTCGCCGCCGGGATGGGCATTGGCCTGATGTTCTTCGGGGTGTCGGAGCCGGTGGAGCATTTCCTGCAACTGCCGCTCGGTCTCGAGGCGGACGACACGGCGGCGGCACGCCTCGGCATGGCCGGCGCCATCTACCACTGGGGAATCCATGGGTGGGCGATGTACGCGGTGGTGGCGCTGTCGATTGCCTTCGCGTCGTACAACCTCGGCCTGCCGATGACGTTACGGTCGGCGTTCTATCCGCTCATGGGGGAGGCGGTGTGGGGCCGGTTCGGCCACGGCATCGACATCCTCGCCGTCTTCGCCACGCTCTTCGGGCTGGCCACGTCGCTTGGCCTGGGCGCCCAACAGTTGGCGGCGGGGCTAGCTCACCTGTGGGGTACGCCGGCGACCGACACCACCCGGGTGCTGCTGATCATCGGCATCACCGGCATGGCGCTGGCGTCGGTTGTCAGCGGGATGGAGAGGGGGGTCAAGCGGCTGAGCGAGGTCAATCTGCTGCTCGCCCTGCTGCTGCTGGCGTTTGTGCTGACGGTCGGGCCGACGCGCGACATCGCCACCGACACCGTGACCAGCCTCGGCCAGTATCTCGCGACGATCGGACCGCTCAGCAACTGGGTGGGCCGCGAGGACCTCGACTTCATGCACGGCTGGACTATCTTCTTCTGGGCCTGGTGGATCTCATGGTCCCCCTTCGTCGGCCTGTTCATCGCCCGGGTCTCGCGCGGCCGGACAGTGCGCGAGTTGATCGCCTGCATGCTGATCATCCCAACGCTGATTGTCGCGCTCTGGATGAACGCCTTCGGTGGGACTGCGGTGTCGCAGTACGTCGACCGCGGTCATTCCGACGTGATCGCGGCGGTGCAGGCGCAGCAACCGGAGATCGCCCTGTTCGCGTTGCTGGAGACGCTGCCGCTTGCGAACGTCACGTCGTTCATCGGGCTCGTGCTGATTATGGTGTTCTTCGTCACCTCCTCTGACTCTGGATCGCTTGTCATCGACACCATCACTGCCGGCGGCAAGCTGGACGCGCCGGTTGCCCAGCGCGTGTTCTGGTGTGTCTTCGAGGGGCTCGTCGCCATCGCGCTGCTGCTAGGCGGTGG
>JAKZVK010000118.1:0-4771 GCA_047516085.1 Bryobacterales bacterium | reverse complement strand
CCAATCGAGAAGCTCGGAGCAACCCGCCAGCACCAGGCTCGCGGGCAGGGCGAGCCACAGGAGCGCAGCGGCCCAGGGGTTGTTCGATGCGGGATTGCTCGATGCGGCAAAACGCTCTCGCAGCAACAAGAAGAGGTGGACCTGCGCCGCGATGGCGGCCACCTGGACGGCGAGCGTCGCTAGTTCAAAGCTGAGGGGCGGGTGGTACACGACGGTACTTGGCTGAGGCTGCGAGGCGAGGGACTCGGGTTCGACCGCGACCCAGTTCTCTTATCGTCTGATAAACCGAGCGGCTGCGTCCACGAAGCGGCGGCAGGCCACCGCCGTCCTATGTGCTCTTGGACACGACCACTGGGCTACTGGTATGAAGCAGCCCGATACCCGCGAGAAGGGAGCGCGCCCAGCGGAGGGGCCGAAGCGGTTCCCGCACCGGCCTTATGAGCAACCAACTGTAGGGGATCTCTTCACCGCACTCCAGGCACACCATGTAGGTCGAGGAGCCTCGCCTGGAGTTTTCGCCATGCGCCCGCAAGGTGATTGGCATCGTCGTTCGCGAATGCCGGCAGCCCCAGAGAGTCCTCAATGCGTTAGCCATCGCGTCCCTGCGTGTAGACGTAGCAACCCTCAAGCCATATATCGGCTGCCGCGCGGGAATCCTGAGGGAAGGGGCAGGCATTGAGGCTAAGAGGGTGAGCGAGGTGATTTGTGCCGCTCTCAGTCTCGTTCACTTGTTACAGGGCAACAGGCTAGCGACCCACCGGGAAGGGCGGGGCCGTGACGGCTCACCGGCTCGCGCCCCTGCCCTCCCGGGTACCGTCAAGGGAGACCGCCTGTGTCGATACGCTACGGTTGTGTCGGCGGTGGCTAGAGCGGGAGGAGGTGGGTGACAACGGAAATCGCGGACAGGGCAGCGGTTTCGGCCCGGAGAATGGAGGGCCCCAGAGACACGGGGACGTAGCTCGCATCCCGTGCGGTCGAGAGTTCGTCTTCGGTCCAGCCGCCTTCAGGTCCGACCAATAGGGCAGCCTCGGCGGGAGAGCCAGAGCGGACGCGTTGCGCCAAAACGTCCCTGAGTTGCCGACCAATCGGATCAAGTATCAACCGCAAGACCGGTTTTGCCTCGGGCACCCGGGCACCTGATACGAGCTTGTCGAACGCAACGGCCGGCTCGATCGCGGGCGGCGCCATCCGTCTCGACTGCAGGGCTGCCTCTTCCGCGATCCGGCCCCAGCGCTCGCTACGCTTGGGCGCGGCCTCGACCAAGTTCTTTCCGCTGCGCTCCGCGGCAATGGGTACGATCGTGGCGACCCCTATCTCGGTGGCTTTCTCGATGAGCCACTCCAGACGCGCGAACTTGAAGATCGCCATCTCAAGTCGAATGCTCGGGCCCGGGCGGGGCACGGGCAGTTGCCGCTTGATTTCGAACTCAAGACTCGTTCGGGCGGCGCGGGACACGGTCGCGAGGAACAGGCGCTCTCCGTCAGAGGCCTCGACTTCTTCCCCCTTCTGGAGGCGTGCCACGCCGGAGAGATGATGGGCGCGGTCGCCGTTGAGGACGGCTCGACCCGCATCGACACGGTCGACGAATACTCTTCTTAAAGCCATAGAGCGCAGAGCGTGACGGGGTTCGGTCGCTGAGTGGGCAGCGGTTAGCCAAGTTAACCTGGGCCGCTATCATCATAAACCGCTTGAGCTTGACACCCCTTGGGGCGGTTGCCATAATTTGGCTCTGATGGCGGCCAGGTTTCGCCGGCCTTGAATGATCGCTCGTCTCCGTGGAAAGCTGCTGGAAAAACAACCGAACTTCGCCCTGATCGACGTTGGCGGGGTAGGCTACGGCGTCACGATACCGGTTTCTACGTTTTCGCGGCTCGGGCAACCGGGTGGCGACGTCTCGCTTCACACCTACACACACGTCCGCGAAGACGCTCTGGCGCTGTTTGGATTCGCCAGCGCCGGCGAGAAGGACCTTTTCGAAAAGCTGATCAGCGTCAGCGGTATCGGGCCGCGCTTGGCGGTGACGATTCTCTCCGGCGTACCGATCGATGAGTTGACGACCGCGATCCGCGCCGGTGACGCGAAGCGGTTGATGCGCATTCCCGGCGTGGGACGCAAGACCGGCGAGCGCATGGTCCTCGAGCTGCGTGAGAAGCTCGGGGCTCTCGATGAGGCGGCGACCGAGGGAGCCGAGGACGGCCTCGCCGGCCACACCCAACAGGACGTTATGTCCGCCATGCTCAACCTCGGCTGCACGCGTGACGCCGCCCAGAAAGCCGTGCGCAAAGCCGTGGAGGAGGGTATTGCGAACGAGTTCGAGCCGCTCTTCCGCCGGTCGCTGGATCTGGTGGGCCGGTAAGCTCAAGGTATGGCGGACACGCGCATCGTCTCGGCCGACGTTCAGGAGGAGGATCGCCAGTTCGATCTTACCCTGCGGCCGCGGCTGCTGTCGGATTTCGTCGGGCAGGCGAAGCTCAAAGAGAACCTGTCGATCGCGATCGAGGCCGCCCGCGGCCGCGACGAGGCGATGGACCATGTGCTGCTCTACGGACCCCCCGGTCTTGGCAAGACGACGCTCGCCAACATCATCGCCCTCGAGCTTGGCGTCAAGGTCGATTTGACGTCGGGACCCGTGCTCCAGAAGAAGTTGGACCTCACCGGCGCGCTGACGGCGATCGAGGCAAAGCAAGTGTTTTTCGTAGATGAAGTGCATCGCCTGTTGCCCGATGTCGAAGAGATGCTCTACGCCGCGCTCGAAGATTTTCGGGTCGATCTGATGATCGGCAGCGGCCCCGGTGCACGCACCCATTCAATTCCCCTACCCCCCTTCACCGCCATCGGCGCGACCACGCGAGCCGGGCTGCTGTCCGCCCCGTTGCGCGCACGATTCGGCTTGACGCTGCGGTTGAACCCGTATGAAGCGTCGGAGTTGACGGCGATCGTGTTCCGCTCGGCCCGCATGCTTGGGCTAGAGATCGATAAAGGGGGTGCCGAAGAAATCGCCCAGCGTAGCCGAGGGACGCCGCGCATTGCCAATCGGCTGCTGCGCCGGGTGCGCGACTATTCGCAGGTCCGCGGGGACGGTACAATCAACCGATTGGTCGGGCAGACGGCGCTCGATCTGTTGGAGGTCGATCCGCATGGTTTGGACGAGATCGACCAGAAAGTTATGCGCACGATTCTGGGAAAGTACTCGGGCGGCCCAGTCGGGCTCAACACAATCGCCGCATCGGTGGGCGAGGACGCCAACACGATCGAAGAAGTGTACGAACCTTACCTGATGCAGTTGGGTTTTCTCGACCGCACTCCCCGAGGCCGTGTGGGGACGCGGCTGGCGTTCGAGTATTTTCAAGTGGAACGGCCCGAGGGACCGCAAGCAGCTTTACGATTCTGAAGCTGCGATTCTGAGGCAAGTGTCTTGACGTTTTCAACGATGGATCAACTGAAACAGACTTCTACATGAGCCCGGCCCGCTACACCGCCATCGAAGGACCCTTGCGCGTCGGCAAGTCGAGCCTGGCGCAGGCACTGGCAGATCGCATCCATGCCCGCACCCTGCTCGACTCCGAGGAGAATCCGTTCCTCACCGACTTTTACCGCGGGCGTCCCGGCTCGTCATTCAGCGCCCAGATGTACTTCTTGATCCAACGGTTTCAGCAGTTGCAGGGTATTACGGCTGACCGTTCGCTCACGCCCATCGTCGCCGACTACCTCTTCGAGAAGGACAAGCTGTTCGCCTACATCAACCTCAACGACGAAGAGGTGAAGGTCTATAACGGCTACTACGAACACTTCAAGGAGCAGTTGCCGTCGCCAGACCTCGTGGTCTACCTGAAAGCCACGCCGCAAGTGCTGCGGGAACGGATTGTCCGCAAGAACGTCGCTTCCGAGGCAAACATCTCCGACGAGTATCTGGAAGAAGTCGTCCGCGCCTACGAGCACTTCTTCTCGCACTACAAGGCGTCGGACGTACTGGTCGTGGATACCAGCCAAGCGGACTTTGTGCAGCGTGAAAGTGATTTGGAGGAGTTGCTTCAAGAGCTGAGCCGGCCCGTACGAGGCACGCAATACTTCTTGCCGCTGGGTACATGAGCGATATCCTCTCGCCAACCTCGAGTGTGGTCTGTGTGAGCAACTCCGCTTGCCTGAAGGGGGGACGTTCGGCGAGCTGAACGGTGTCGAAGCGGGTGGCGCTCGGGGAAGGGTTCGTTTTAGAGTAGGGGGTCCGCAGCGCAAGCTGATTCGGGTAGTGAGGGAGGAAAACACATGGACAAGAAAGCGTTGGTCGCGGAATTTATCGGGACGTTCACGCTCATCTTCATCGGCGCCGGCGCGGGCGTCATCAGCGGCAGTCTCGTCGCGGTCGCGTTCGCCCACGGCCTGGTCGTGTTGGCGTTCGCTTTCTCGTACGGGTCGATTTCGGGTACACACATTAATCCGGCGGTGACGATCGGCCTGCTCGTGGGCAAGCAAATCGAGTTCGGCAAGGCGGTGGGGTACATCGTCGTGCAGTTGCTCGGCGGCATCGCCGGCGCGGCCGTGTTGAACTTCGTCCTCGGCGCCAAGGCGGGCACGTTAGGGGCGACTGTTCCCGCGGACGGTATCGGGACGGCGCAGGCCTTTGTCCTGGAAGTGATCCTGACGTTCCTGCTGGTGAACTCGATCTACTTCACGGCGGTGAGCGGCAAGGCGGGCAACCTGGCTCCGATCGCGATCGGTCTGACACTGGTGTTCTGCATCCTGATGGGCGGAAACGTGACGGGTGCGTCGCTGA
>JAKZVK010000117.1:0-6009 GCA_047516085.1 Bryobacterales bacterium | reverse complement strand
AATCCGGCCCGACGTGGGCCGGTCGAACGGCCGAGAGAGGTCGCTTCGGAGCGTCGCCCAGGCGTCCTCGTTGATCTCGGCCTTGAGGGTCGTTTTCAGGGCCTTGTAGGGGTCGCCGGCGCCAAGGAAGTAGGCGTGGCGGACGAAGAAGCTCTCCTCCTCGTAGTCGGTGTCGATGAACCAGCACGCGATGCTGTCGGTGTCGTCGCTTCGGACTTCGCCCTTGCTCGGGTCGAAGACGTCGACGCCGTTCACCTTGACCTGGAACTGCCCGGGCTCTGCACCGTTGCCCTCGACCGGGAGAATGTCGATGTCGGGCTCGCCGAAGATGACGAAGAGGTTCCCCTTGCCGGTGTTCTTCAAGTCGTCGGCCATGTGGAGGTCCGCGTTCATCCGAGCCTTGAGGATGGGGACCTTGCCGAGCTTTTTGAACTCCGACGCATGGGCCTCGTAGTTGAACGCACAGGCGACGAGCACGTCGAATCCGGCGTCCGCGGCCTCGCGGGCCGCGGCTACGAGGTCCGGACGGGCGACTGTTCCGAATTCGGGCCCTATGAAGATCGCGGCGCGCTTTTCGGCGGTGTCGGCGAGGCTCTGGTAGAGGAGCTGCGCAGGGTAGGTGCCGCCATGGCACACGAGGTGCTCGGCGAGCCACTGGCGCGTGATGCGCTTCAGTTGGTCGAACAGGTGCAGCTTCGGGTCTCCGCCCCGGTCGCGCCACTTGGTCTCGAGGAGGCGCTTCGTGAGGTGGAAGACGAGGGTGGCCTCTCGTACCTTGTCCAGGTGCTTGAGGCTGAGGTCGATGCCCTCGCCGATGATCCCCTCGTTGCGCGTGACGGATGGGCCGACGATGTCGGGCGTGAGCACGAGCGTTGCGTTCGCATCGAAGGTCGCGGAGACACGCTCCTCGGGCAGCTCGACCCGGTAGCCCTGCACGCGCGGGAAGTGGATCTCGCACGCAGCGCGCTCGGGCGAGATCGCCTTGACCTGGATGGTCTCGGGCGGCGGCTGGGGAGGAGCGACGACGGGCCGGGCCGTGAAGTCGAAGGGGATCCCGAGCACGTCGGCGTACTCGACGTTGAACACGCCGTCTTCGTTCAGGTGGTACGACTGCCGGCGAAGCGAGCGGCCGATGACCTGCTCGCAGAGGAGCTGGGTGCCGAAGGCCCGAACGCCAAGGACGTGCGTGACGGTGTTCGCGTCCCAGCCCTCGGTCAGCATGGAGACGGAGACGACGCAGCGGGTGCCTCCTCCCAGGCGGTCCTTCTTGCCCACGGTGTTCATGACTTCGCGAAGGAGGTTCTGGTCCGAGAGGTTCTCGGCCTGCCGCCGGTCTCCGGTCCGGGCGATGATCTCTCGGCGGAACTGCTCGATCTCGTCGCGTGCCGCGTCCCTGAAGTTCTTGTCGAGGGCGTCGCCCGATTCGAGCTGCGTGCTGTCGATAAGGAGCGTTCGCGGCTGGGCGAGCGGCTGGCCTGTCTCGTCGAAGTTGCGGAAGAGCGCCAGGCGCCCGTGCTCGAACGTGGTCGAGCCGTCCTCGTGCTTTCGCTCGAAGCCGGACACGAAGTCGTAGACGAGCTTGGAGGTCGACGTGTTGTTGCAAACGATGATGAAGCAAGGGGGCACTTCGACGCCGCGCTCGTACCAAAGCTCGAAGGTCTTCGCGTAGTGCCCGTAGAGGGCTTGGAGGGCGGTCTGAAGGTCGATCGGGATGTCGAGTGGATCGAGTCCGCCGCCCTTCGTGCGGCCCCGCTTCGGCATCTTCTTGCCGATGTGGTGCCAGAGGTTGCGAAACCTCGGCATCTCGCCGGCCGCGATGTTGTCCGCGACCGGCACGCGCGGGAGCTTGACGATCCCGCTCTCGATCGCGTCCATGAGCGAGAAGTCGCTCACCGTCCAGGGGAAGAGCGTGCCTTCGCGGAGAACGGATTGGGCGCACGCGGGGCGCCATGAGCATCCCAGCCTTTGCAAGAGATGTTGTGGGCTGCCGTCTGGATAGCAGCTATGCCCACGACTGGCTTTCCTGCCCATGCAAAAGACATTGTTGCAAGCGCGAATCCGCCAGAAGCCAATGCCGCTATCAATAGTGGTCTCATTTGAGAACCTTCGACGAGGTGACCCATGTCCGCTACCAAGGCTATCGCAAAGTTGCTGAAGCTCCACAGTATTCTGAAGTCTTGCGTGTAATCCACGCAACGCGTGCAAGAGGCTCTTAGGAGCGCGCGCGCCTAAGCTCGGTGGAATCTGATCTGCAGGGTGACCCATGGCATGGCGGCTTGGCGCTCGGGTGGGCAGGCGCGGAGCGGTCGAGGCGGAAGCTCCCACGCGGGCGGCGGTGATGGTTGGGCACCTCGGCGGCCTGGAGGCGGCCTCACCCGGCGACCCGACCGCCTGAGAACGCTCAGGACCGGCGCACCGGGCTCGACCCATACACGAGGGCATACCCCTGGATCGGCTCGGGGCAGGCGAGTGCTTCCCACGCAGCCGAGGCGGGTCCACCGCCTGGAGGCGGCCTAAGTTCTGGGACAATGAATCAACGGCTTAGCGAAAACTCGCGCAGGCTGGGGCTTTCGGCGGGGGTTTCTGCCCGCGGCGGGCGAGGCAGCGCGGTTTTAATTGGCTCAGGGTGAGCCAATTAAATTTTAGGGAGACAGATGATGCGGCGCGGCTCGGACCGAGCCCGACCGAAACCATGGGGCAGTGCTGACGGAACCGCGCAGCGCGAATCACTCCGAAGAACCGAGGCGATCCGACCGCCTGAGAAGGCTCAGAATCGACGCAGCGAGCCCGAGACATGCTGGGCCCTACCCCCTAGATCAGCGCGCGGGCAGGCGAGTCCCAGGCCAGCCTCGAGCCCGGACCTTGGCCCGATACCGCCGCCGGTAGTGGCGGTTTCGTTCTCGGCAGTAGTCGCATGACGCGCCTCGAAGCGAAGTAGCCAGCTGGCCGCAGCAACAGCAGAATGCCGGGTCGATTTCGATTCGATACGCTCGTGCAGTCCCGCACTCGGGTGGCAGGGCGCGCGCGGAAGACTCAAAAGGCGCGTGGAAGACTCCCTGTTTCCCATCGCCTGAAGCTCTCGCATCTTCTCAGACGCCCATATTTGCCGGGGTTTTCTTACCCTGGGGTTGTCTGGGCAGGAAGCAAATTAGTGGGTTGTTGTTTCATCCCTATGTGCCATGTCTTACGAAGAACGTTCGCCTCACGCCCGCGCCTGAGCTGACAAAGGAGGGCTGTAGCCTCCGGCTCGGGGGCTCCAGGCCCCTCAGCCGCTTGGGGCATAGGGTCCTGGCTAATCGGATCAGCTTGATCCGATTAAAACCGCGCTGACGCTGGCGGCGCCCCTCGCGATCACCGGCGCACTCCCCCGTTCTCGCAGAGCCCCGGTTCCTCTCGCGCTGCCGACAAACGCAGCCACAGCCCGGCGTGCGATGGGGTGATGGTGATGACCGCGGGCGGTGGCGATTTGGCGCTGCCGGCGCGCTCCTACTGGTGCGGCCGAATCGAAGCCTGGATACAGGCAAGCTCCACAGCGGCGTAGTAGAGCGTCTGCAGCACCCCCGCTAGTTGCTGGCCTCGCCGATGGAGTCGAGCAATATCTTCCTTGATCCTCTCCGGCACCTCCGAGCCAATCGGGTAAGCCCACGTTCCGAGCGCCATAGTCGCGAAGCTCCGGGCGCGCCGCAGGTTCCAGATTTGGCCCAGCGTAGAGGCGGCCCCTTCGTCCTTGATTGCCCGGTTCACGGCTTCGGACGCGTCCAGCAGCGCATCGTGTTCCACGTCGCCGTTCTCATAGGCATGCAGTGCGGCTCGAAAATCATTGCACGCCTCGTCGGGGGCGACTTCGGCGTTCCCCGATTGCGCGACTACCACCAGGACCATGGCACATAGCGCTGCGAGGAGACGTGCATTCATGGACTCAGTGTCCTTTTCCGCAACTGACCCCAAGAGGTCGACCGTGACCGTATCGCTTACCGGCTCAAGAGCGTGACGATGATTGTGGCGATGGCGATCTGCACGCCGATGAGCGCGGCGGCCTGAATCCACAACGCACGGTAGAGCTCGCCGCGGGTGACGAGCTCGTCGCGATCGGCGCCGGCCGCGGCGCGCATCGTCTTCGCGATGGCTTCGGCCTGGGGCCGCTCGATGCCGGATGCCTCGAGCTCGCGGGCGGCGGCAAGGGTATCGAAGGCGTTGGTGCTCAAACGGTGTGCTCCTGGTCGCTGCTCAGTCTACCCGTCGGGCTCTTCGATCACTTCCTCGAGCGTCTCGAAGCGGTACTCGCACTGCCAGGTCTTGAAGCCCCACTTCGCGGCGGCGGGGAGGCTTGTCATCCGGGATGGGCTCATCAGAGTCCGATCCCAGCAGCGTGACCTCCATGGTGACATTGCCCGGGCTGCCGCTCCCGGAGTGCCGGACATGCTTGGGCGGCTCGATGCCGAGCAGCCGCACCCGTTGCGCCTGGATCTTCAACACGCGATCGAGCGCGTGCAGATCCTCCCCGGCCTTGACCCACCAGACAGTCAACAGAGCATCGAGACGATCGATCTCCGCGAGCCGCATTTGCTTGGTGTCCTCGCATTGCTTCGAGTGCTCCTTGATCCGGGCCTTGATGTCGCGCGATACCGTCGAGGCCCCGATCTTAAGCTCAGCCCCGATCCTGCGCGTCGTCATGCCCGCCCGGGCAAGATTCATCACCCGGTCGCGACGGTCCTCGATCTCGATCTTGCGCCGCAGAGGCAAGGCCGTCATGAGGCGCTCCCTGTTTCACCCTTGTGTGCCGCTCCGACTCTGCGGCAGAACTCCCCCACATCGCCAACCCGACTGGCCGCTTTGGATTGGAATCAGTGGCCGCTTTGCGTCGGAATGCGCAGGAGCCCCGGCGCTGACTGCGGAAGCAGCCGCGGGTCGGCGCTGACCGCGTCCGTTTTGCCTTAAATTTCTGATATTCCAATAAAAACCGCCAAATCTCCCCAATATTGGGATGACGTGCCAGCGCTCCCTCGCTTAGTCTTTGCATCCATCGCACCAACAGCGCCGCCGGGGGCAGAGCCTCCTGCGGCGCTGTTGTGTGAACTGCAAGGGAGGGTGCTTACCGATGCGCTCGGCTCCGTGCGATGCGCCGCATAGGAGCGAGGTCGCGAGGATGGCCGGCGTCTGTTCCGCACCAAACAAGAACAATGGCAACGACAAATATGGGGATAGCGGTAATGGGGCTGGAGCGACAAGTGATCGCGGCGTGTGGTTCGGCCGTGTGCGGCGATGACCTCGCCATGGAAGTGCCGGTTCGTGGTCCGGCGGCGGCGCCGGTCGAGGCGAGTGTGGTCGCCACATCGAACCGAAAGCGTAGGGCTCCGTCATGTCCGCCGGGCCGCCCGCCTGAATCGGGCTCGGCCGCCCTGGTCCGCCACGTGGCGGCCGGGTTTCTTATGGGCCTGGTCGGTTTCGCCGCGCTCCTGGCCCTGCCCCTGCAGGCCCAGGCGCAGACCACGGTCTGGTCGGCCACGCTGACGCCGAGGACCACATTCTCAGGGACCCCCGTACCGTTGGGCTGTGACAACAGCTCGACGGGGAATAGAAGATGCAGCAACTCGAACACGTTGAGCGACGACTTCACCGATGACAGTACGACCTACGCGGTCACTAAATTTTTTACCAGGAACGGAGTCTTGACATTTAGGCTCGATACGGGTGCCACAGCCGCCACACAGGGTCTGACACTGGTGATTGACGGCGAGGAATTCGTCCTTAAGGAGGCCGACCAGATCAACGGCGCCAAGACTCAATGGAAGTGGAATAGCACCGGCGTGGCTGAGGAGCGCATCTACGAAGACCGCGCCTCGGGACGCTGAGCCGGTTCATGCGACAGACAGCGCAGGCGCAATGCGCCGCTCGGTGTAAAGGTCTTCCTGCCACGAACCGGCGATCCAGGGGGAGTCCTTTTTCGCAACCGATCCCGACGTTGATGCGGGAGCGCTCTACGAGGACCATGCACCGTGGACGAGCGCG
>JAKZVK010000116.1:0-8056 GCA_047516085.1 Bryobacterales bacterium | reverse complement strand
GGCAAGCCGGGGAAATGGCCTTGGAAGAACGGCTCGTTGACGCTAACGTTCTTGATGCCGACGATGAAGTTCTCGCGCACCTCGACGACCCGATCGACCATCAGGAACGGATAGCGGTGGGGGAGCAGCGAGAGGATGTCGTTGATGTCGTGCATCGAGAGGGAACGGTCGAGCTGAGGATCGAGGTAAGCGGACTCGCAGCGACTGCTCCTTAGCGGCCGTCAGGCAACTCGGTGTGTGCGAAAAACGCGTATTATACCAGAGGGTTAGCGCACAACCGATGGATCCGATTCTCCATTACATCACCAAACGGCGGTCCGCGATGATCGACTGGATCGGCGAGTTGGTGCGCATCGAGTCGCCCAGCCATGACCGTGCGGCGGTGAACCGTGCGGTGGAGTACGTAGCGGATCACGCAACCTCGCTGGGCAAGGTCAAGGTCTATCGAGAGAAGACCTATGGTGATCACCTGCGGATCGAGTTCCGGTTGCCGGGTTCGCGCAAGAGCGGGCAGATGCTCGGTCTCGGGCACCTCGATACCGTTTACCCGCTTGGGACGCTCGCGAGAATGCCCTTCAAGCGCTCGCAGGGCCGGCTGTGGGGACCGGGCGTGTTCGACATGAAGGCCGGTGTCGCTTACTTCATGTTCGCCTGCGAGGCACTGCGGGAGTTGGAGATTCCGGTCGCGAAAAAGTTCATCCTGCAGTTGAACTCTGACGAGGAGGTCGGCAGCCCGGCCTCGCGGCGTTACACAGAAGCCGAGGCCAAGCGCAGCGACGCCGTGCTCATCACCGAACCTAGCGCCGGTCCGGAGGGCAACGTCAAGACGGCGCGCAAAGGCGGAGGCGGCTATACCATCCGCGTGAAAGGCATCGCCTCGCACGCCGGCCTCAACTTCGCCGCGGGGGCCAATGCGGTGGTGGAACTGTCGCGGCAGTTGATCCGCATCTCCGAGTGGACCGACCTGGCCAAAGGCGTCACGGCCAATCCCGGCACGATCGAGGGCGGCACGGCCACTAACGTAGTGCCTGAGGACGCCTGGGCGACGGTCGACATACGGGTTCCGCGCAAATCCGATGCGCAGCGTCTCGAGAAGAAGTTTGCTTCGCTGCGGCCGTTCAACCGCCGGACGAAGCTGCTAGTGGAAGGGTCGATTCGGCGGCCGCCGATGGAGCGAAGCGCTACCATCGTGAAGCTGTTTCGTTTGGCTCAAAGGCTGTCGCGGGAGTTGGGCGCCGAGTTGGGCGAGGCCGGCGTAGGCGGCGGCTCGGACGGAAACTTCACGGCCGCCCTCGGCATCCCCACCCTGGACGGGCTGGGTGCGGTGGGCGAAGGGGCGCATTCGCCAAACGAGAATATTCGGATCGACCGCATGGCTGACCGCGCGGCGCTGCTCGCCAAGCTAATTGCGGCAATCTGAAGGTGGCAGGAGCGGGCCGGCCAGTACTTGCCGGAAAACGTGGGGAACCGATTCTGGGCCGCCCCCAAAGAGTTGAAGCAGTTCGTCCGCGAGAAGATCGCCTCCGTCGACCCGCGCATGGCCGAGTCCCAATGCAATCGGTTCGAAGAACTTGACACTTCCGCTGCAATGATGCCTCAATCAAACAGCCGGTTCGTGACCGGCCGTTGCTCCCACGTAGCGTGCAATACGACTTCCTCATCGTCGGCGGCGGGGTTGCCGGGGGCGTCCTCGCCGGTTTGCTGGGCCGGCAAGGGAAAAGGGTCCTCGTCCTCGAGAAGGCGACCGAGCCCGCCGGATTGATCCGGCCGGAGATCGTCTGGCCGGCGACAACCGAGGTTCTGGGTTCGCTGATTCCCAGGGAGCGGCTCGCGGCGGACGTCCTACTTCGCTTGGGTAGCGTGGAGGTGCGGGGCGGGAACGGCGAGTCGCTTCTGCTCTCGCGAGCGTTTCTTGACGGTGCCGGAATCGAACGCTGCTCGCTCGAACCCAACAAGCTGCGCGAACAACTGCTCAGCCTTGATAGCTTTGAGCTCCGGCGCGGGGTGGAAGTCACGGGCCTTCTGCGGGAGCGGGGCCGGGTCGTCGGCGCACGCAGCCGTGAGGTGGGAACGGATCGGCAGCACGAGTTCCTGGCACGCCATACGGTAGGGAACGACGGGGTCCATTCGTTTGTTCGACGGGAAGGCGGCTTGCCGATGCGAACGCGGATGTTCCCGCTGGACTTCCTCTGCTTTGGGTTCGTGTGGCCATCGAGCTTCAAAGGACCGACGACCCGAGTTTGGTTCAATACCCGCGGCTTGGCCTCGGGCATTCTCGCCCTGTTTGCTGTGCCGCTACCCAACGGCAAAGGCGCCGGCCTGGTCGCGGTGCGCCCGTGGATTTTCGACCCGCCCGGCGAGATGCGACAAGGCTGGAGCCGCTTCTGCGAAATCGACAGCGGGATTGGGGACGTCATGGGCGCCAGGCAGTTCCCCGGGGATCTGACACGGATTCGCCGCCGCTGGGGACATGCCCCTCGCTACGGCTGCGACGGTTTGATCCTCATGGGCGACGCCGCGCATCCCGTCAGCCCGGTCGGTGGGCAAGGGACCAACATGGCGGTCGCCGACGCCGCCACGTTCGCGGACTTGGTTCAGGAAACCGTGCCGGACCTATTGGGAGAGTACGAGCGCCGTAGGAGGCCGGGGAACGAGCGCTCCCTGCGCTTCACGCGCAACGCGGCACGCTTGTTGCAGCTACCTTCCTACTGTCTGCCGGGCTTCGCGCTGCGTGGGGCCTTCCGATGGGTTTGCCGGCATCCATCGGCCTTGGTCAACACCATTCGATACGCCTCGACGGCGTTCCGGGCGAACACCGAGCGGCTCTCGCCCGGTTCCGTGGCGTGATGGCATCCGCCGGCTCCAGTCTGTCCGCTGCGCCGCGGTTCGAGCGTCAGGCCGGCGCGCCTGGGGTGTTGTTTGCTCTGCTGGGGTCGAGCAATCTCACGATCGCCTTGCCTCAGGCGCTGAACCATCTGGTGTCGCGCTTGAGGGGTGCGGCGATGACTGTTTTCGTCGCCCATGGTCCCGGCCGCTCCTACGGAGTTGACACTGGCAGCCTCGGCATCAAGTTTAGAGCTTTGTCGAGGTGCGAATTGCTCCCGGCAATCGAAGAAGCCGCGAAAGACAACCCGGCGGCCGACACCTGGGCGTTGCTCACCGATATCGGAAACGACATCATGCATGGCGTCAGCGTGAAGCATCTGATGGTCCGGATCCGGCGAACCGTTGAGAGGCTGCGCCACCTCGGGGCCACCGTCGGAGTCACTTCGCTTCCGGTGGAAGGCCTGGCCGAGATCGCGCCATGGAAGTTCCGCGTCGCCCGGCGCCTGGTTTATCCCTTGAGCCGCGTGCCTCGGGACGAGGTTCTCTCGCAGGTCAACGCGATCCAGAACGAACTGCGCGACATGGAATCACGAGGCGAGATCCAACTGTTACCCGCGCGGCGCGAATGGTATGCGCCGGACGAGTTTCATCTCCGCCCCGGCACGACGCGTGATGCCATGACGGAGTGGATTGACCTGCTGTTGGGTGTCGGCGGGCCCCGCCCTGGTCGGGAAGCACCGGCGGCCATCTCGAGGGAATCGCTGTATCTCAACTGCCGTCCCGAGTACCGCGTTTTTCGCGCCCGCGGTAAATATCAGGACCGCCCCTTCGTTATCGCGCCCGGTGCGACCGTGCGGAGTTTCTAGCAGAGGGCAGCCAAGAACCGATGGGGCAACGTTACGAAGCCGACTCGGTCCCGCCCGCCGGAGGCGCGGGCCACCCCCGCTGTTGTATAGTGTTGACTTCCTCGCGGATCCCGATCAAAGAGAAGACGGCTTAGCCCGCCGAGGGCCTACTTCCCCGCCTTTGGAGACCGACTGAATGCCTGCCGCCAAACCATACAAACCACCGAAGGACTTCGCCAAGAGCGCCTCTGTCGGCAGCATGGCGGCCTATAAGAAGCTCTACGACCAGGCCAAGCGGAACCCCGAGCGCTTTTGGGAGAAGCTCGCCAAGCAGGAGCTGCACTGGTTCAAGAAGTGGACGAAGGTGTGCGACTGGAAGTCCCCGTTCGTCAAGTGGTTCGTCGGGGCCAAGACGAACATGTCGTACAACTGCCTCGACCGCCACCTGACCACGCCGCGCAAGAACAAAGCCGCAATCATCTGGGAAGGCGAACCGGGTGACTCCCAAACCCTGACCTATCAGGAGCTTCACCGGCGCGTGTGTCGCTTCGCCAACGTACTCAAGGGTCTGGGCCTGCGCAAGGGCAGCCGCTCGATCATCTACATGCCGATGATCCCCGAGCTGCCGATCGCCATGCTGGCGTGCGCGCGGCTGGGGATTGCCCACAGCGTGGTGTTCGGGGGCTTCTCCGCCGAGGCGCTCAAAACGCGCATCAACGACCTCGACGCCGCAGTCGTCATCACGGCCGACGGCGGTTGGCGGCGGGGTAAGATTGTCCCACTCAAAGCGGCGGTCGACGAAGCCCTCGAAGACTGCCCGAGCGTTAAGCACTGCATCGTCTATCGCCGTACCAACAACGACATCGATATGGTTGCGGGACGTGACCACGACTGGGACGAGTTGGACGCCAAGGCGAGCGAGCACTGCCCGGCGGCGGAACTGGATTCTGAGCACCCGTTGTACGTGCTCTACACCTCCGGCACAACCGGCAAGCCCAAAGGGATCGTTCATACGACCGGGGGGTACCAGCTCTCGGCCAACATGACCATGAAGTGGGTGTTCGACATCAAGGAAGAGGACACCTACTGGTGTGCCGCCGACGTGGGCTGGGTTACCGGACACACCTACATCGTCTACGGGCCGCTGCTGGTGGGGACAACCACGGTGATGTACGAAGGGGCGCCGGGCCATCCCGAACCGGACCGGTTTTGGCGAATCATCGACAAGTACAAGATCAATATCCTCTACACCTCACCAACGGCAATTCGCGCGTTTATTCGGCTCGGCGAGAAATGGCCGCAGAAGCATGACCTGTCGAGCTTGCGCTTGCTTGGCTCCGTGGGTGAGCCCATCAATCCGGCGGCATGGGAGTGGTATCACAAATACATCGGCGGTGAGCGTTGCCCGATCGTCGATACCTGGTGGCAAACGGAGACGGGTTCGATCATGATCTCTCCCATGCCGGGAGCCACGCCGCTGAAGCCGGGTTCGGCGACGTTTCCACTGCCGGGGATCATCGCCGACGTCGTCGACATGGAAGGGAACCCTGTCCCCAAAGGGGGAGAGGGCTACCTGATCGTGCGCGAGCCTTGGCCATCGATGTTCCGCACGCTGTGGCGCGACAAGCCACGCTTCAAGAAGACCTACTTTTCACAGATTCCCGGCGCTTACTTCGTCGGTGACGCGGCGCGGCGCGACCACGACGGGTACATCTGGGTTCTGGGGCGCGTCGATGACGTCATGAACGTCAGCGGCCACCGATTGTCGACCGCGGAGCTGGAATCGGCTCTCGGCAAGCACAAGGCGGTGGCCGAGGCCGCTGTGATCGGCAAGCCCCACGAACTGACCGGACAAGCCATCGTTGCCTTCGTCACCCTCAAGTCAGACCAAACAGCAGACGACAAGATGGCTGCCACTCTCCGTGATTGGGTCGCTGTGGAGATCGGCAAGTTCGCCCGTCCCGAACAGATCCGCTTCACCGAGGCCCTGCCAAAGACCCGCAGCGGCAAGATCATGCGCCGCTTGCTACGCGAGATCGTCACGACCGACACCGTCGCGGGCGACATCACGACGCTCGAAGACCTCTCGGTCATCAACCGCCTGGCGGGCAAGCAAGACGAGGAGTAAGTGCCTCTTCGGACTGGCGGGTGGCGGCCCCGTGTCGGAGAGAAGGAACCGGGCTAACGCCGTTCCGCCGTCTGGGTGGGCTTCGCGGCCTTCAACGAGTTCTGCATCCGCGTCAGGTGGATGACAAAAGGCGTCACCTCGAACGGCATCTTGTCGCGCGCCGAGAGCAAGGCCACAGGCTTCGTCTTGACAAGGTGCAAAGTGTTGGTCCACGGGTCGAGTCTGAGGCGGGAGCCTAGCGGCAGAGCGGCGATCTGCTCCATCTTGCCCTCATCGAGGTCCGGGGCCTTGCCCGCCAGCTCGCTCAGCCGCAACAGGTTTCCATCGCTGGCTAGTTGGTTTCCGAGGTTCGCCTGAATCAAGTTGGTCAAGTGCGGCGCCCGGTTCTCGAGTACCTTGAGAAACAACCCGGCGTTCGCGAGCTTGCCCTTGTAAGGGGATTTCGAGAGCATCTCGATCGCCTTCCGGCTGGCGGCCTCGACCTCGCGTTCACCGCGGCTCAGCCGCAGCTTCTGAAGAATCTCCGAATCCTCAAACATCGTCTGGTCGCTAAAAGCGAACATCGTCTCGGTGCGGTGTCCCAGCGCGATGTGAGCCAGTTCGTCGGACAGCACCATCGCCAGACTGGCTTCGTCCGGCAACACATCGATGAGTCCCCGGCTGATGACGATCGACTGCCCTATTGAGAAGGTCTCGAGCGGCGTCGTCAGGAGGACACGGCACTCGACCTCGAGGTTGATCTTGTTGGTGATGATCAGGTTGCGGACCACCGTGTTCAGCACGTCATCGACTTCCCCCTTCGGCGCCAGCAGGCCGCTTTTCTCGAGACGCTGGATGACGTTTTCCTCGGCCTGCCGCGTCCAGATGCGCTGGCTTTCGAGCGGAGTCACATCTTCCGAGCCACTCTCGTCCTGCACCTCGTGGTCGGCTTCCACCAGGATCTCCGTCAACTCCTGCAGCTTACTGCTGCGGAAGGCGCTATAGCCCCAAAGCCGTGTCTGTGCTTTGAACCGAATCGCCTCGCCTTCCGGTCCCAGTGCGTTCGCGTCCTGCACGTAGACGAAGGCGGGCATCCAGAGGCCCGGGGCGACGTTGACGCGCCAACTATCGAAGTGAAAGAACAACCCGTCGCCCACGGCCAACGTGTAGGTCCCGTTGAAGCGCACGATTTTGTGCTGCTTGTCTTCCACCCAGATGCGGCCAACAAAGCGTCCGGGCCGACCTTCTTTCCTGGGTGCGACATCGAAGACGAGCGTCCGAATGTCGCCGAGGAACTCACGCCGCACGTACTCGAACTCATAAGTGCGGCGAGTAAAGTGGGTCGCATCCGGCACCACCATCTGCGCGAAGCCCTCGGGGATGAAGTAGTTCCGCCGCGATTTCTTCTTCCGAAAGAACGGGAGCCCGCGCTTCTGGGGCGAGTGGTCAAAGCCTTCGCTCACGAACAATTGGTCATAGTGGACGCCGTCATCCAAGGTCAGCTTGCCCACCATGTAGTGGTCTCGGACAATCGGGGCGTCCCCGTCCGAATCGTCGGCCACCTCTTGCAGATAGGTCTCGAGTACCGGACGGTACTGCCGCATTGTTTCGACGAGATCCTGTTCGTTGGCGACGATACGGTCGATCAGCCGGTCGACCAGATCGGCGGGCTGGGCCAACGCCGGCGAAGCGGCGGCAAGCACGAAAAGCGCTGCGAAGATGGGGCCTTTGATGGTGTGGGTCATGGTGCTGGTTCCTTGGTGAGTGGGTTGCCTAGTAAGCAAGCTGGAAGCGAATGTGCACCGTGGCCACGAGGTCAACAGGCTCTCCGTCACGCAGGGCCGGCTCGAAGCGGATCTTCCGGGCGGCTTCGATCGCGTTCTCGTCGAGCCCGTAGCCCACGCCCTGCACGACGCGCAACACATCGATGTCTCCCGATGCCGCGAATAAGATCTCAAGCTGAACTTCCCCTTCGATCTTTCGTTCTCGCGCCTCGGTGGTGTACTCGGGCCGAGGTTTCGCGATGATCTTGACGCCGCTCGACGACCTCGCGCGGTGCCCGGACTGCGCCGGCATCTTGACGTCATCGCTGTAGACCACCTCTTCGAATCCGGCCTGTTTGGGCGGACCGTCTTCCGTTGCACCGCCTCTGGCGGACCCACTACCGGTCTTGACCTCGCCGAATGCGGCCGCGGCCTGGCCGGTCGACCTTGTCTTCCCCCCGGAGGTCCACTCCGTTCCGGCACGTGCTTGGCCAAAGCCTGCCTCACCTTCGGCC
>JAKZVK010000115.1:0-6201 GCA_047516085.1 Bryobacterales bacterium | reverse complement strand
CCCCCCCTCGAGAGGCCCAGCCCTGAACCCGCTAGAAAGGAGATCACCACCCACCCTGTGCCCTCACCTGTCCAGACCCCTTTCAGGATCATTCTTGGATTGGAAAATGCTATCGCGACCGATCGATCGAGCGTAGGGGCGGAGCGCTGTCTCCGCCCCAGCTCTTACCACTACCGGTATCCCTCTGCGTCGCAGGCTGTGCTTACAGCGGGATGTTCCCGTGCTTCTTCCGCGGCATCGTATCGGTCTTGTTCTCCAGCATGCGCAGCGCCGTGATCAGCTTGCGGCGCGTGTCGCGCGGATGAATGACTTCGTCGACCCAGCCTTTTTCGGCTGCGGTGTACGGGTTCGCGAAGCGGGTGCGAAACTCGTCCACTTTCTGCTTTTGAAAGTCCTTGGCCTGGTCTTTGGCCGCCGCCAGCTCGCGGCGATACAGAATGTTGACCGCGCCCTCGGGGCCCATCACGGCGATCTCGGCGGTCGGGTAGGCGTAGTTGATGTCGGTGCGCAGATGCTTCGAGCCCATCACGCAGTACGCCCCGCCGTAGGCCTTGCGCGTGATAACGGTGACCTTCGGCACCGTCGCCTCGGCGTAGGCATAGAGCAGCTTGGCGCCGTGCTTGATGATGCCGCCGTACTCTTGCTCGGTACCGGGCAGGAATCCCGGCACGTCTTCAAACGTCACGATCGGGATGCCGAAGGCGTCGCAGAAGCGCACGAAGCGGGCGGCCTTGAGCGACGCGTTGATGTCGAGACACCCGGCCAGCACGTCGGGCTGGTTGGCGACGATGCCCACAGAACGCCCGTCGAGCCTCGCGAAGCCCACGACGATGTTCTTGGCAAAGTGTTCGTGCACCTCGAACCAATAGCCGTCATCGACGATCAGCCGGATGACCTGCTTGATGTCGTAGGGAACGTCCGACTCGGCGGGCACGATCGTGTCGAGTTCCGGCTCGACACGGTCCGCGGGGTCTTTGGTCGGCTCGATCGGCGGCTCGTCGAGGTGATTGAGCGGCAGGAAGCCCAGTAGCTCGCGGATCATCCGCAGGCATTCGGCGTCGTCGGGCGCGATGAACTGCGCCACGCCGCTGACCTCGTTGTGCGTGTGCGCGCCGCCGAGCTGCTCTTTGGTGACGTCTTCGTGCGTGACGGTCTTGATCACGTCCGGACCGGTCACGAACATGTAGCTCGTGCTATCGACCATGAACACGAAGTCGGTGATCGCCGGCGAGTAGACCGCGCCGCCGGCGCAGGGGCCCATGATGGCCGAGATCTGCGGCACGACGCCGCTCGCCAGCGTATTGCGCAGAAAAATGTCGGCGTATCCGGCCAGCGACGCGACACCTTCCTGAATCCGCGCACCGCCGGAGTCGTTGAGGCCGATGATGGGAGCGCCGGTCTTCATGGCAAGGTCCATCACCTTGCAGATCTTGGCCGCGTTTTCCAGCGACAGTGAGCCGCCAAAGACCGTGAAATCGTGCGAGAAGACGTAGACCAACCGGCCGTCGATTCGCCCATAGCCGGTGACGAATCCGTCTCCGGAAATGATCTTATCGTCCATCCCGAAGTCGTGGCAGGAGTGAACGACAAGCCGGTCTAACTCCTCGAAGGTACCCTCGTCGAGCAGGAACTCGACACGCTCGCGGGCCGACATTTTGCCGTCGCGATGCTGGCGCTCGGTACGCTCTGGACCGCCGCCGGCGCGCGCGGCTTCGTTTCGGCGTTCGAGTTCGGCGAGCTTTTCGTCCAGGGTCATGGGTGACCTCTTATGATGAACCCCGCGACGAACAGAGACAAGCGGCCGTGGCCTACCAGCCCGTGGTGCAAGTGAGGTTCTTTGTCGAGATCGTTCGACAGCTTTACGTGTTGTGGAAGGCCGAGCAGGCGGGCACGGCATGCCGTGCCCCTACATTTTCACCAGCGCCGCCCTAGATTTCGCCACGGGCTGCTACACCATTTCGCCCTCGGATACATCGACTACCATTCGCAGCAGCGCCGCGCTGAGCGTCTTGCCCTGGGTGTCGGTTCGCAGCGAAACCGTGCCGCCGCCGCCGAGCGATTGATGCAACAGGAAGTTCAGGGCGTGGAGGTTCGGCAGCTCGAAGCGCTCGACCGGACCTTTGCAAAGCTCGCCGAAATGTTCCTTGACGCGCTCCGGCGTCACCTCGCGCACCAGGATCGGATAGTACTCCTTCTTGAGGGCGATCAGCCCGATGTTGGCAGTGTCGCCCTTGTCGCCCGAGCGGCCGTGGGCAAGTTCGGTGAGTGGAACCTTCATCGTGGGGAAGCCGGCAGCTTTGGAAAATGAGCCGAAGGGCGACGGCTCATGATGCTGTTGGTCATTATCGGCTCGGGCGGCGGAGCCGTCAATCAGCCGGGGTGGTATGTTGGTTTTTTCAAGCCCCGACTCTCTTTCCAAGGAGAATCAATGGCCACAACACTCACACCCCCTTCGCAACGAGTCAAGGTTGCCACCTGGAGTGAACTCGAAGACCGCAAGCCGGCTTACGCGCTCGTCGCAGAAGTCGACCTGGTCGTGGTGCGCTACGACGACAGCGTCTCGGTGCTCTACGGACGCTGCAAGCATCGCGGCGCCTTGATGTCTGACGGGACGGTCGAGGGCCACAACCTCATTTGCGGGGTTCACGGCTGGGACTACCGCTATGACACGGGCGTAAGCGCGTACAACAACACCGAGGCGCTGCACAAGTTCACGGCGTCGATCGATGCCGAAGACGATGCCGTCTACGTCGACGAGGCCGAGGTGCGTGCCTGGACCGCCGACCACCCCCAGGCCTACGACCGCGACCAGTACCTCGGCCTCTACGCCGATGTCCATGGCGGGCCCGAAGAGCCCTTCAACAATTACATCCAGGAACTGGCACGGAACGGTCTCAAGAACTACGGCCATCACGGCAAGGTCTCGGCGATGGGCGTGGCACTTACCGAGTTGCCGCGCTGGGACGACATTCAGATCCTGACCGGTCAGCTCGCGCGCCCGCCGCTGCTCGAGGACGAGGCGGTGGCAACGGAGGTCACTATCGGCCCGGCGGCCAAGAAGCCGCTGCGTTTGGAGATCCCGCTCTTCGTCAGCGACATGAGTTTCGGCGCTCTGAGTGAGGAGGCCAAGACCGCTCTCGCCAAGGGAGCCGAGGCGGCCGGTACGGGCATCTGTTCGGGCGAGGGAGGCATGCTGCCTGAGGAGCAGGCGGCCAATTCCCGCTACTTCTACGAACTGGCCTCAGGGCGCTTTGGCTGGAGCCTTGACAAGGTCAAGCGCTGCCAGGCGTTCCATTTCAAGGGTGGACAGGGCGCCAAGACCGGCACCGGCGGCCATCTGCCCGGCAAGAAGGTCTCCGGCAAGATTGCCGCGGTACGCGGGCTCGAGCCCGGCCAGGCCGCTATCAGTCCATCCCGCTTCCCCGACCTTGAGACGGTCGCTGATTTCCGCCGCGTTGCCGACGAGGTGCGGGAGGCGACCGGGGGCATCCCGATCGGCTTCAAGATGTCGGCCCAGCACATCGAGCAAGACATCGACTTCGCCCTCGACGTCGGCGTCGACTACATCATCCTCGACGGACGGGGCGGCGGGACCGGCGCGGCGCCGGAAATCTTCAAGAGCAACATTTCCGTGCCGACGATCGCCGCCCTAGCCCGCGCGCGCAAGCACCTCGACGGCCGCGGCAGCAAATACGTCACCCTCATCATCACCGGCGGTCTGCGAACCGAGTCGGACTTCGTGAAGGCCCTGGCCCTAGGTGCCGACGGCATTGCCGTGGCAAATTCAGCCATTCAGGCGATCGGGTGTCTCGGCATGCGCGCCTGCCACACCAACAACTGTCCGGTGGGCATCGCCACGCAACGCGAAGACCTGCGCGCCCGCCTGATCGTCGAGCAGTCGGCGCAGCAACTCAAGAACTATTTCGAGGCGACGGTGGCGTTGATGAAGATCCTGGCGCGTGCCTGCGGCCATCACCACTTCAACGAGTTCCGCAGTGAAGACTTGACGACGTTGAAGCGCGACGTGGCCTATCTGGCGGGCGTTTCCTATGCGGGCGTGACGCCGCTATAGGTTACGTTTCGGGTTTGCAATGTAGGGGCGGGCCCCCCGCGCCCGCCCGCCCAGGACGGCGGCGGATGCCCCGCTCAGATACGTGACCGTATTTATGAAACGGGGTACTAACTAAGGCGCCACCGCCGGCGGCTTCACGCGCCGAATCGAGTCCACGTAGACAGGCAGGATGGGGATGTCTTCGAACGCGCCCCTGCGGCTGGTTTGCACCCGGGCGATGCGGTCAACGACCTTCATGCCGTCGACCACATGGCCGAACACGGTATAGCCGGAACGCAGAACGGTCCGGTTGAAAGTGGGGTTGTCGGCGATATTGATGTAGTACTGCGACTGAGCGGTGTCTCTCTCCCGGTTTCGCGCCATGGCGATCGTGCCCCGCGTGTTGTCAAGGCCGTTGTCGGACTCGATCTCGATGGGCGGCCGTTGCGGTCTCTTCTCTAGCTCAGGCGTGTAACCGCCTCCCTGAACGATCATGCCTTCGATCACCCGGTGAAAGATCGTGTCGTCGTAGAACTCGTCATCGACATACCTGAGGAAGTTCTCGACCGTCTTCGGTGCGCGCTCGGGGAACAGCTCGACGGTGATCGAGCCCTTGGAAGTCTTGATGAGAACGTGTGGGTGTGTGCCGGCCGCTTTGGATGTTTGCTCCGCACCCTCGGCCGCCGCACGTCCTACCACGCACGGCAGTGGCGAGAACGTCAGAACCGCCACCGCCACCCAGCAGCGGAACCGCCAACACCACGACTTCATATCCACGGCCACAACGACCCGCCCACGCGGTACGCATTGTACCTACCGCCGGCGAGCCCCGCCTCATCTACCGGTAGCTGGAGCCAGGGTACAGCACATTCACAGCGAACAAGAACACAGGACTGAAGATCCGCCCAAACAAGTTCCACGCGATCAACAAGCCGATCAGCGAGAAGCCCGGCTGCCGCATGAACTCGTAGATCCGCAACGCCATGCTCTCGCTCACAAGCAGTCCAATCGCCGTGCTGCCATCAAGCGGCGGTACCGGAACCAGGTTGAACACCATCAGCAAGAGATTCAGTGAAAACAGAATGCTGATGAAACTCGCCGACGCTTCCACGAGCCCTCCCGCAGGCGCGTCAATCACGTGGCGGAAGGTCACTGATTCGGGCTGCGCGAAATAGTCCATCGCGATCCCGGCGTGAATCAAGAGCCCCGCCAGGATTGCCAGACCGAGGTTGGCCGCCGGTCCGGCTAGCGCGACCCAGGCCGCCCGGTGCGGATGGCGCTGCTGCCAGTAGGGGTCCACCGGCGCGCTGGCCCAGCCCATCATCCAGCCCCAGAAGAACATCGACACGAGCGGCACGACCACCGTGCCGACCGGCTCCCGCTGGATGTGCGGTATCGGATTGAGGCTTACCTGCCCGCCCGCCGCCGCCGTCGGGTCACCGCCCCATTGCGCCACGAGTGCGTGGGCCGCTTCGTGGCACGTGAGCGAAAGCAGGAACGCCACGTACCACATCGGCGCCAATGCCAGCAGTTCAGCGTCCATGGTGGGAGTCCGCGCTGCTTGCCTTGCGGAGCCGCGTCAACGCGCCAGCCTCGAGAAAGGTCCCCGTTGGCCGCCCGGCTCGCCCGTCGAAGGCTCGCTCAACTCCCCGGCTCGGCGAGTCATGTGCGCCGCCTCGTCGTCCCGCCCCATGCCCTGAAGTATCTGAGCGTAGGTCTTCAAAACAACCACCAGTCCGGGGTTCTCAGGACCACCGCGTGCTTCGAGAATCATCAGCGACCGCTGCAATAACGGCTCCGCCTGCTCGTAACGTTGCTGGTCGCGATAGAGCGCCGCCAGATTGTGCAACGTCGTTGCCGTTTGCGGATGCTCCCGGCCCGCGACCTGTTCCCAAATCTCGAGCGACTGCAGATACAGCCTCTCGCTCTCGCCGAACTCCCGCTGCCCGCGATAGATCTCGGCCAGATTGTTCAGCCCCGTGGCGAACTCAGCGCTCTCGGCACCGAGGTTCTTCTCCTGAATCTCCAGCGAGCGCTTGAGAAGCGACTCCGCTTCCGCGAAGTTCTGGCGCCGGCGATACACCTCCGAGAGATGGCCCAGACTCGCCGCGACCGCGGGGTCTTCGTTCTCGACGATCTCGAGACGGATC
>JAKZVK010000114.1:0-5086 GCA_047516085.1 Bryobacterales bacterium | reverse complement strand
CAGGCGCACGGCGGCCATGTGCCGGAACATCCGATACAACGAGTACGGGATCTCTCCGTCGGCGCCGCGGATGATGTAGTAGGTCGCGAGCCCCTTGAATGGGCAATACGTTGTCTTCCCGGTCTTCTCCACGCGCGTCATCGTTTGGGGGGCTCGACGTCCGCCGGCTTCAACGACCAGCACTTCGCCGTCTACCTCGTCGAGGTTCACCGGCGCCGGGAGGGTTCAACGTCGAGCCGCGCGAGGCGGCGCGGTCCCCAAGTCCGAGGGAACTGACCCCTCCCCGCCGCGAGGCGGTCGCGGAACTCCCGCCTGGACCGGTTAACCGAAGACCGCTTATTGGACCCACAAGGCCTCACTCCTCCTTGCTCGTTCCCAACTCCTCCTCCTCGCTGTCGCCGCCGCACACCCCTTCGCCGCGCTCCGCCTGTACCTCCCCAACGTTGCTGCTATCGCTAGTAACAAACCGCATCCATCGTATGGCCGCGCGCGGCACCATCACTGTGTCGCCTGCTATCTTCAAGTACAGCTCCGGTGAGGACGACAACAGCAGGTGGCCGCAAATCGGACCCTCGGATACGCCGTCGACGATGCCGCTTATGTCTTGCGCAAGGTCAATCTGAACCAGCGCCGATTGTCCACCACCCCACCGTCGATCTACGTCACCGTACAGCATCGCACCGAACATGAGGGCTGCGGAGAAGAAGAACACAAGGCCAAATCCCACGTCGTACACCAACTTGTCTACATCTACTAGGTGCCACCGCCTATACCCAGCGCCAACCATGCCGACGTACGCTGACAGCAACCCCACCACCAATAGCGCCTCAAATGCCTCAGGCACAGGGGCCTCTGCGAAGAAGAAGAAACCACTACCCATTGCCTTCGCCACACCCTCGACAACGATACCGAGACGCCGCTCGCGCGTTTGGGTGGCGTCCATCAATGCCGTGGCCGCCAACGGGAACGCGACCACCATGCCAAACCACGACGTGTCGGGCAAGAATAGCGTTAGTTGCAAGAATACCGCGACCGCGACACAGTGAGCGTATAGCACATTTGCACCCAAGAACAGCCCTGCTGCCACCGTGCTCCACCTGCTGCTACTCCCCTTCTTTCGCAGGCCGTTCTCGTAGACGCGGAAGGCCGGGCCCGCGTAGAGTAGTGCTCTTCCGCCAATGAGCACGTAAACCAACACGAACAGTACAAAAGGCGCACCGGCCGTCAGGTAGTACATGCTAACCAGACCAGGACCTACAATTCCGTATTGGTTTAGGTGGGCGCTGAGCGTAAAGAAGCCGCACACATAGATGACCCCGAGGATGGCGGCCGTAGATTTGATTCCAACGTCTATCAACTCAAGGATGTACTCTTTGTTCATGGTGACGGCTCTCCACGCTAAGCGTTTCGCGTCGCCCGTGGAGTCGGCGCGCCTGCCCTCGGCTCCGTCCAGGTCGAACTGGCGGCCGATGAAATCCACGACGGCCGGCGGCACGAACTCGCCCGGAGCCAGCAGGCGGCCCGGGTAGCGCTGCCGGGCCCTGCCCTGCGGGCCGCGGGCATCGATGACGCGGCCAACCTCTACCACGACCTCGCCTCCGGTGTCCACGACGACCGGCCGGGACTCGACAGCTGTCTGCGAGCTCTTGCGGAAGGGCGACGTGCTCATCGTCTGGAAGCTCGACCGGCTGGGTCGGAACCTCGCCGACTTGGTCAACACGGTGCAGGACCTGTCCGCCCGTGGGGTGGGCCTGCGGGTGCTCGCCGGCCACCGGGCTGAAATCGACACCACCAATCGCGGCCGGCCGCCTCGTGTTCGGCATCTTCGCGGCGCTGGCCGAGTTCGAGCGGGAGCTGATCCGGGGAACGCACCGTGGCCGGGCTCAAGGCCGCGCGGGCCCGCGGACGCAAGGGCGGCAGGGTGACGCTCTACCGGTACGTCGGACCAGGCCAGTTGCGCGAGCAGGTCCTCGACTCCTGAACCGGAATGTTTGGGCCGCGACGCCGGGGCGGGCACCGGCTTAGCGTAGGATCTCGCCCTCTCCCGCAAACAACCCGACCGAGCGCGTGGCGGCGTCGTTCGGGTCCGCCGCCCAAACGCTGCGAGAACGGGGCCACGACCCGCAGGCGGTCGCCCACTTCGTCAACTGCCTGGTCCTTCTGCATGTTCGCCGCCGACGTCGGCCTGCTGCCGGACCACATGTTCACGCGGATGCTGCGGCACGCGCTTTCTGCCCCGTTGCGGTTCGGGCGAGGCTGGCCGGCGAACTCTTTCGGGCGATGGCGTCCAGCGGCCGCGTCGGCCTCGAGACGGTGGCTTGGTTTAAACGGCAGCCTGTTCAACGACGACACCACGCTGCCGCTGGAGAAGAACGATCCAGCCACAGCGCCCACGCTGGGCCCGTGGAGTTGAGGACGGAACGAGGCGAGCATTCCATCGGATGGTCCCCCGAACCATCACGACTGTCGACCGCTCCCGGTGGTCGGTGGTTGCCCGGGCCATCGCCCAGACCGTCGTTCGCACCGCCAAGCCCTCGCCGCCGCCCTTTGAGGCCGAGCGAGGACGGCGGGAATGGTGGGGACGTCGGCGGCGGCTGAAGTCATCCTGCCGCTCATCGTGCTGCGCCGGCTCGGCTGGCTGGTTGCTCGCAGCAAGCGGAGAGTTGGGGCGGTCCAGGCCCGGTTCAAACGGAAGCTCGACAGCCGGCACGACCAGCTCCGACGCTACATCGGGGATTCAGCCGGAACGTGCGCGAGGGGCTCGGGAAGTTCGACTTCGACAACACCATCTCGAAGCTCTGGATCGACACGACGCGCCGCGACTCCCAGGACGGCGAGGTCGGGCTCGTCGGCTACGAGATCAACTTCAACCGGTACTTCTACGAGTACCGCCCGCCCCGCCCCCTCCTCGCCCCCGACGAGGGGCAGGACTTCCGCGGCCGGCGCGCGCGCGGGCACCTGCATCGACCCGAAGACGCAGATTGTGGAGGGGAAGACGGTCTGCCTGGTGAGCTGCCGGCGGAGCCCCGAGCCGGTGTACCTGCGCTGGAGGGGTGAGGAGAAGGCGGCTGAGGGCGATCTCTACGTCCGGAGCGGGCCTGGCACGATCCGGCTCGACGCGGCGGATACGGCGGAGTACGTCGCCACTCGATTCGGGGCGCAATAGCCATGATTCAGACTCCGGCAGCCGCACCGCTGCGAGAGTCTCACCGGGAAGGCATCATTATGAGGCCGGTCCAGCCCAACTCACGCAAGTCATCGATCAGCCAGTTGTGTGCCAAGTCTGTAGCCGGGCGGGCACCGTCGATAGCGGCGTGAGAGTGTGAGGCAATAGACCGCAACGGGTCGTCCGATCCGGGTCGGGGCTCCGCGACGTTACGTTCGTCTCGACGCCAGTCGGTCAAACGTTCGAAGTCGTCAGGAGAAACCCAATGCAGAACCACGGCCGACGGTTCACTGGACGGCCTGACTCGGGTCGTCAAATGAAGAAGCGGCGCGCCTTCGAAGTTAGGACGTTGTGAGCGCGTCAAGATGCCCTCAAGAGTCACGGGCAACAGGCAATTCAACGGTAGCCGGTCACGAAAACGGTCGAACCAACGGGCCACTATATCCTGGTAAATTCGCAACGCGGCCGAATAAACCGCTTCCGCCCGCTGCAGTAAACGTTCGTCGCTGTAGAAGTTCCACACATAGGCCTTTTGGCCGTGCTCCCAAGGTATGCGGTCACAGTGGGGCCAAGGATCGCCGATGACACGTTCTCCATTCTCCTCGAGCTCCGACAGGTAATCGGCAGTCAGTTGGAACTCTTCTATCGAAAAGTCAATATGGCCAAAACTGACGCACGTTACATGGGCCGTCAGACGACGACGAACCATTCGAACAAGCGGCGCAACCTCCTGAAGAGGAATGGAATCGGGCGATAGCGTCCCCCGATTCATGACGGCGCAGCCGAGAACCCAGGCCAGTTCCGCAACCGCATCCCTGGACGGCAACGCAAAACGTCTTTTCTCCAGCATTTTATCCAGCGATGCAACGAGGCCCTTTTTCGCCGCTGTCCAGTGCCAGCCATACGAAAGAGGCGTCGACTCCAAGTGCACAGTGGGCCAGTCTTGTCGGAACTGGGCAGCAGATAGCGATGGCACTCTCGTCCTGCGGAGAGGAAGTCGAGGTCGGCTATCGCGCGCTCGGTAGACACGTATGCGTGCGAGCCCGTCGGATCGAGGTTGGTGGAAGGAAGTAGATGCGTTGCTTTAGGCCAACAGAAGGGGGTTTCTAGCACTCCAGCGCGCCATCCCACGAGGAGGAGCCTGCGGCGGTGCTGCGGCACACCGTAATGCGCGGCGTTCAGGATCGGAAAAGAAGTAGGGCCATCTGCGTTCTTGTCGTCGAAGTCATGAATTTGGTATCCGAGGCTCCGGAATCCTCGAATGATAGTTCGCAGGATTCGACCACCGTCGGCGCGGATCAGGCCTGGCACGTTCTCGAACAGGAACATACGAGGCTCAAGCTCTTCTACGGCTCGCAAGAACTCCTCGAACAGTCTGTTCCTGGGGTCCTGATGGTCGCATCGGCCGGCTGAACTAAACCCCTGGCACGGCGGGCCGCCCACGACGATGTCAACGCGGCTTTGGCCCGTCCGGTCTCGGACGTGGTTCCTGACGACATCCAGCGACAGGTCTCCCATCTCGCTGCAGACGACGGTGGTGTGCGGGTGATTGAAGGCGTGTGTTAATGCAGGGTCGGGGTGCCGCTCGACGGCGACGGCCACATTAATTCCTGAGGCAAGGAGGCCTTCGGACAAGCCCCCCGCACCGGAAAACAGATCGATTGCAATAGGAGCCGCTTCAGGGGCCGTCATCGGCTTCGCACGTGGACTGTCGGCGGGAGAGGTGGCCGGGAGTGCGACTTCGCTCGTGGAATAGAGAAATCTCTGGCCCGTCCGACCGTACCCGCTGACGAAAGCGTCGGATCCACAGCGGTGGCGATTCTAGCACGGATATTGCGGCGTCGAGTCCGACCAAGTCGCACGCGAAACCTCAGCCCGAACATCTCTGGCGGCCCGTGGTGACCCCCCCCCCCCCCCCAG
>JAKZVK010000113.1:0-4571 GCA_047516085.1 Bryobacterales bacterium | reverse complement strand
CGACGTGGTCGGCACCCGGCCCATTCGCCACGACGGCGCCGACAAGGTGACCGGGCGCGCGCTCTATGGCGCCGACTTCACCATGGCCGGCCTGCTCTACGGCGCGATTCTACGGAGCCCGCACGCCCACGCGCGCGTCAGATCGATCGATACCAGCAAGGCCGAGGCCCTGCCCCAAGTGCGCGCCGTCGTGACGTACCAAGACCTGCCCGACCCGGCCGACAAGACGGTCGATCTCGGAGAGGGCGTCACTCGATTGAAGTACATTCGCGACAACGTCCTCGCCAGCGACAAAGTGCTCTACAAAGGCCATGCCGTGGCAGGCGTAGTGGCCGCCAGTCTGCACGACGCCGAGGAGGCGTTGAAGCTCATCGAGGTGGACTACGAACCATTGCCGGCCGTGCTCACGGCGCCCGATGCCATGCGGGAGGGTGCGCCGATCCTGCACGAAGACCTCACGGCGAAGGAGCTGGGCAAGCAAACCGACCGGGTCAGCAACGTCGCCGACCACTTCCGGCACCAGCTTGGCGACAGAGAGAAGGGCTTCGCCGAAGCGGACCTCACCGTGGAGCATGAGTTCGATACCGCCACGGTCCACCAGGGCTACATCGAGCCGCATAACGCCACGGTCCTGTGGAACAACGACGATCGCGTGCTCGTTTGGTGCAGCACGCAGGGTGCGTTTGTGGTGCGGGATGCGACGGCTGCGGTTCTGGGTCTGCCGGTATCGCAGGTGTGGGTCAAGCCGATGGAAATCGGCGGCGGCTTCGGCGGTAAGATCCCGGTGTATCTGGAGCCGGTCGCCGCGCTGCTTTCGAAGAAAAGCGGCCATCCGGTCAAGATCGTCATGACCCGCGCCGATGTGTTCGAAGCCAGCGGCCCAACGCCGGGCTCGCATATCAAGGTCAAGATCGGGGTCAAGAAGGACGGCCGCGTCGTGGCGGCTGAAGCTTCCTTGGCTTACGAAGCCGGCGCATATCCGGGCGCGATGGTGGTGCCCGGCGCCATGTGCGTTTTCGCCGCCTACGACATTCCCAACGTGACGATCGACGGCTATGACGTGGTGGTGAACAAGCCCAGCACGGCGGCCTACCGCGCCCCGGGTGCGACCAACGCGGCCTTCGCTACGGAAACAGTCGTGGATGAGATCGTCGAGAAACTCGGCGTCGACCCGATCGAGTTTCGCCTGCAGAACGCGGCCAAGGAAGGTACACGGCGGGCGGACGGTCCCAAGTACCCGCGCATCGGTTGTGTCGAACTACTGGAAGCGATGAAGAACCACCCGCACTACAAGGCGCCGCTCGAAGGCCCCAACCGCGGGCGTGGCCTGGCGATCGGGTTCTGGTTCAACTGTGGTTTAGATTCAAGCTGCAGCATGGCCGTCACCTCCGACGGCACGGTCAGTCTGGTCGAGGGTTCGCCGGACATTGGCGGAACACGAACTGCCGTGGCCATGCAAGCGGCCGAGGTGTTGGGCATTCCTGCCGAGGACGTGCACCCGAGTGTCGTCGATACCGACTCCGTCGGCTTTACGGCCGTAACGGGCGGTAGCCGCACGGCCTTCGCGACGGGTCTGGCTGCGATCCGCGCGGCGGAAGACGTACAGCAGCAGATGGTCGAGCGTGCCGCGAAGATCTGGGACGTTGACGCCGACGCTGTCAGTTTCGAGAAGGGCGTCTTCGTTTCAAAGAACGGGTCTGACAACAAGCTCACGTTCAAGGAACTGGCGGCCAAACTCGGTTCCACCGGCGGGCCGGTCGTGGGCCGCGCGGCGGTCAATCCGCCGGGTGTTGGGGGCTCCTTCTCCGGCAACCTCGTCGACGTCGAGGTCGATCCGGAAACCGGAAAGGTCACGATCCTGCGCTTTACGGCGTTTCAGGACGCCGGCAAAGCCATCCACCCCAGTTACGTCGAGGGGCAGATGCAGGGCGGCAGCGTGCAGGGCATCGGCTGGGCGCTGAACGAGGAGTACTACATGAACAACGACGGCGCGATGCTCAACACCTCGTTGCTCGACTATCGCATGCCGACCTCGCTCGACCTGCCGATGATCGATACGGTCATCATCGAAGTGCCGAACCCGGGGCATCCCTTCGGCGTGCGCGGCGTCGGCGAGGCCAACATCATACCGCCACCCGCCGCCCTGGCCAACGCCATTCATGACGCCCTTGGCGTGAGAATGGACCGGCTGCCAATGAGCCCGGTCGCGGTGATGGAAGCGATCTGGCGGAAACAGGGCTGATCAGATGGCGACGGTCTTCATCCCATCGGGCATGCAGGAGCTGACCGGCGGGGTGGGTGAGTTGGAGATCGAGGGCGCCACCCTGCGGCAGGTCATCCGCAAACTCGACGAGGCCCATCCCGGCACGAAAGACTGGCTGGTCGACGGCGACCGCCTCAAGCCCAACATTTCCGTTGCGATCGACGGGGTCGTGAGCCCGCTTGGGCTGCTGGCCGACGTAGGGGAGCAAAGTGAGGTTCACTTCGTCGCCGCCATCAGTGGGGGGAGGCGACGGGGGGCTGTGAGGGGGTGCCACGACGCTGCCGCTTACTTCACCAACCGGCTGAGTTACGCCCCGCGCTGTTCGTAATTCTTCGCGTAGTAATCGCGGTACGCTCCCGAGCGCACGCGCTCAACCCAAGCGGCGTTCTGGCGGTACCAGGCGATCGTCATCTTGAGGCCCGTCTCGAACTCCACCTGTGGCGACCAGCCGGTCTCGCGCATGATCTTTTCGCTCGAGAGGGCGTAGCGGCGGTCGTGCCCTGGTCGGTCTTCAACGGTTTCGAGCAGGCTCTGGGGCTTGCCCGTCGCGGTGAGGATCTTCTTGACGACGTCCAGGTTGGGCAGGGCGCGGTTGCCGCCGATGTTGTAGATCTCGCCGGGCCGCCCCTTCTCGAGGAGAGCAATGATTGCGCGGCAATGGTCGTCCACATAGAGCCAGTCGCGCACCTGCATGCCGTCGCCGTAGATCGGCAGCCGACGATCATCGAGCGCGTTCGAGATCATCAGCGGGATCAGCTTCTCGGGGAATTGATAGGGCCCGTAGTTGTTCGACGCCCGCGTCACGATGACCGGCAGCTTGTAGGTCGCGAAGTAAGAGAGCGCCAATAGGTCCGAGCCGCCCTTCGACGCCGAGTACGGGCTGCTGGTTCGCAGGGGATACGATTCGTCGGCCTCGGCCGGGGGATCGATGCTGCCGTACACCTCGTCCGTCGACACATGGATGAATCGGCCGACATTGTGCCGCCGCGCCGCCTCGAGCAGCGTGAACGTGCCGTGCAGGTTCGTCTCGATCACCGGCTGCGGCGAGAGGATGCTGCGATCCACATGCGACTCGGCGGCGAAGTGCACGATCGTATCGGGAGCAAAGTCCGCGACGGATTCCTCCACGGCTTCGCTGTCGCGTATATCCGCTTTGACGAAGCGATGGCCGGAGTGGCCGGAGATGGGTTCGAGGTTCTCGAGGTTGCCGGCGTAGGTCAACGCATCGAGGTTCAGAACCTCGGCCGCGGGGTCGGAGCCCAGCACGAGCCGAACAAAGGCGGAGCCGATGAATCCCGCTCCGCCAGTGACGAGCAGCTTCATTTGTGCTGCGTCTCCCAGTCGTAGCCGATCCCGGCATCGTCGTAGACGATGCGCCCTTCGTCTTCGGGGTTGTAGTGGCGATCCGTGACGTAGATCAGCAGGCCCGGTCCATGCCCGATCACTTTGTAGCCGTGCCCCACGCCGGGCGGAATCAGCAGTTGCCAAGGCCGTAGTGTGCCGAGGTAGAGCGTGTTGCGAACACCGAACGTGGGCGATTCCGTGCGCAAATCGACGAGGGCAACCTGTAACATTCCTTGCGCGGGCACCCAGAAGTCAGTCTGATACCGGTGGTAGTGGAAAGCCTTAATGGTTCCCGGATAGCTCAGGGCCGCCGAAATCTGGGTCGTTTCGACCGGAAACCCCCCGGGGAGGCCCTCGCCGAGGCGGGCCACCTCTAGGAAGTAACCACGGTCGTCCGGCCAAACCGGGTAGGGCTTGGCGTCCACACCCGCTATGAGATCAGCCGAGTCCGGAGCCTTAATCACCTGACCGATGCTCGGGGCGCGTGGCGGCAACTCCAGCGTTAGCGGGTCGGAGCCTCCGGTTAGCCGCGGATTGGGGTTGAGAGTGGGCTTGGTAGCCACAATGGGTCTCGCGGAACGATGGACGGGGATCTCGGCCCGCCAGGGAGTCGGCCGCCTCCATCGGCGCCGACATACCCACGATTCTACAGCAATGGCGTCCGCATCGAGGGCGTGGCCCACACAGGACACGCTGGACTGAACCGACCGTGCTGAGGCATGAGATTTCTGAGGCTGTTGCAATGGTTCATGCAATGACGTAGGCTTTGGGCTGGAACAAACAGATATGGCTCTCGATCGACATCGTCTGATCGAAGGGATGCTGCAGCATTATCCCTTTGTGATCAAGAACTTCAAGGCGTACGCCAAGAACTTGTATCGGCGCAAAGTCTTGAGGTCAACCGTGGTGACTCCCTACTCGGCGATTTTCTACGCCACCCACAAATGCAATCTCGATTGCAGCT
>JAKZVK010000112.1:0-2537 GCA_047516085.1 Bryobacterales bacterium | reverse complement strand
CGGCTTCCGCTTCGTCACCTTGGGCTTCCGCCTGCTGAGGACAACGCTGCAGGGCGGCCAAGGCTTGGGCAGCGGGCAGAAGAGCAGTTTGGGCAGGGGAGCGGTCCATGGCGGTTTAGGTAATGATAACTACCTTTATCGGTTTATAGCTTCCTCGACGTTTCCCACATTGCAAATGGGAATCCACGGCCCCATCGGAGCCATCTACGAACCGCACCGCATCACAGCTTGCTCACCGCCCGAAGCCGTTTAGCGCCAGCAACTTGCGGAGGACCTCGTCGTCGGAGATGTCCGCCGACCAACCGTACGCGGCAGCCACAGCCGCGTCAAGAGCCGCGTGCGCATCGGCGAGCCATTGCGGCCGGGCGTTGTAGAGGTTCGTCAGCGTGCGCTTCTTAAGCGCCTTCGCCGCGTCCTCGTCGCGGGGAACCGACCGCTTCGGATAGCCGGAAACCGGCTCGTCCACCCACTCGACCCACTCGGGTGGGTTCAACCATCGGTCGCGCAACTCGACTAGCCGTTGAGCTTCCAGGGCTACAGCCACGGCTCGCGGGTCGGCAGCGTAGTCGCTCGCGGGGATGTTCGGCGTCAGGCCATGCGGAAATGGGAACGTCTCGAAAGTCGTGGTTGGAGTGTACCTCGGGCGGTCCTCTAGACTGGTGCCGAGCCGGAGTGACCATGCCTCGTGAAATCGGCTGTGCAGGATGCCGAACGTCGTGTCGTCGTTACGAGCGATGGCGATCAAGGCATGATCAGGACAGATGCGCGAGTCGAGCCAGGCGAATACCCGGTGCTTCGCAACGCACGGCGTCGCGATGTAGCGCGACAGGCCGTCGAGCGCCCCCCACATCTCCGGTCTCGGTCTGAGGTGACGCCACCATTCGAGGCGATGGACTTCGAGGCGGTTCTGTTGGCGCATCGGGTAGACCCGCTCCTGCACCCAGCGGAACGGCCCCTCGTACAGCGCCGCGGCGCCGGCTGACGTGGTCCACCCGAAGTCGACGATCCACTTGCCCGCTGGCCTCCGGGTGAGGTCCATGCCGTTCACCCACGGCTTCAGAACGTCAGCGTTGGTCCGGGCGTTCGGGTTCGCTGGCAGACGGAGCCACTCGCGGGCCAGATCTCCCGCAACGTCGAAAGCCCCGCCTTTCGTGTCGCCCATGAACGCCACCCCGGCGTTCTCCGGAAGACGCCGGACACCTGTCAGATCGACCCCGGTACCGCCGTGCCGCGCCGTCAGGTCCGCGTAGATCTCGTCGACGGACTCGCCGTCGAGCCAAGCGCCGGCCACGGACGCGTCGCCGGCACGCGAAAAGCAGACCAGCGACACCCGCACGGCCGCTCCCTCGATGACCCACGGCTCGTCGCTCCACGCCTCGAAGATTCGGCGGGTGTCGGTCGCGGCCTGAAGCGCCCGCCGGTTTGCACCTCCTCGGATGGAATTGGTCGCGACGAGCCCGGCCCGTTTCGCTTTGCCGGATGCGATCTGCTGGCCCGCCTTCTCGAACCAGTAGCAGACGAGATCGGCTTCCGCTGGAACGCGGCCCGAGTAGGTCGCGAACATGCGTGACACAAAGTCCTCGCCGAGGTGCGTGATCAGGAGCTTGCCGCCGAGGAACGGTGGGTTGCCGATCACGACATCCGCCTCCGGCCATTCCGGTTCGGTGCTGTCCGGCGTCAGGATCGCGTCGCGGCACTCGATGGTGTCGAGCCGTTTCAGGATCGGGTTGCGGGTCCCCGAGAACCCGTTGCGGCGCATCCACTGGATCTCGCCGATCCAAACCGAGACGCGGGCTAACTCGGCCGCGTAGGGATTGATCTCGATGCCCTTGACGTTGGCCGGCCCGGTCTCCGGGAACGCCCGCTGGAAGCCCAGCACCTCTGCCTCGACCTGCACGCGGTGCTCCAGGTCCTTAAGCGCCTGCAAGGCGAGATAAAGGAAGTTGCCCGATCCGCACGCCGGATCGAGCACCGTGAACGCACGCAGCCTGTCGAGGAACGCCCGGTACCGCCCCTCGGCTTTGTTCCGACGCTTCGTCCGGGTGGCTGGCGACTTCGCGGCTTTCGCACGTTCCAACTCCGCCGCGATCCCGGCCTTCTCCGCCTTCCACGCGGCCAGCCACGGGCGGATTACCACAGGCTCGACGATCAGCATGACCTTGTCGCGGTCGGTGTAGTGCGCTCCGAGCTGGGTGCGCTTGTTGGGATCCAGCCCGCGCTCGAACAGCGTGCCGAGAATCGACGGGTCGATCTCCGACCAGTCGAGGTTCGCCGCCGACAGCACCGTCTCGATGTCGGACTTCTCCAACGGCAGCGCCGTGTCGTCATCGAACAGCCCGCCGTTGAACCAGTCGACTATCTCGAAGCGGCGTTGGTGCATGAATCGGTCGAGCACACTAGCGGCGGGGGTGGGGTCCAGTCCATCATAGAGATCGGGGGGGGTAACGTCGTGGTCGCAGCGAAGTCGAGCCGAGTCAACCGCCAGTACAAGACGAAGTACAGAATCCGGAACTGGAGGGAGTACGAGCGTGGCCTCA
>JAKZVK010000111.1:0-5823 GCA_047516085.1 Bryobacterales bacterium | reverse complement strand
GGCGTCGCGCCGGGAGCGGGGCGCGCGCCTGGCCCGACGAGGTCCGAAGCCCGCTCTCTCGGCTGAGCAGCTCTTGGCGGCCATTCGCGCCGACCTCGCCCGGTCGCCGTTCCAGGGCGAGGGCCATCGGAAGGTGCACGCGCGGCTGCGGATCCCGTCCAGGATCCGCGTCGCCCGGACCCGGGTCCTGCGCGTGATGCGCGCGCACGGGCTGCTCTCGCCGCACCGCGGCCGCCAGGGCGATCCGAAGCTTCACGACGGGACGATCATCACCCCGGCGCCCTACGTCATGTGGGGGACCGACGGCGTGCGGGTGTTTACCGTGGACGACGGCTGGGTTTGGACCTTCGCGGCGGTCGACCACTGGAACGCGGAGTGCGTGGGGTGGCACGTGTGTAAGGTCGGGAACCGCTTCGCCGCCCTGGAACCCATCGCCCAGGGCCTCCGCCAGATGTACGGCTCGATGGCCGCCGACGTGGCCCGCGGGCTGGCGCTGCGGATGGACCACGGGAGTCAGTACCTCTCGGACCACTTCCTCAAACAGATTCGGTACTGGGGCATCCACCCCAGCTTCGGCTTCATCGAGGAACCCGAAACGAACGGCGTCGCGGAGCGATGGAACCGCACGCTCAAGGAGCCAGCGATCTACGGGCGAGTCTTTCAGACCCTCGACGATGTGCGTGTCGCGGTCGCCGAGTTCGTCGAGCGGTACAACCAGAGCTGGCGCCTCGAGAAGCTTGGCGATCAGACGCCGATCGAAGCGCGCGAGGCGTACAAGCTACGCCCGGCTGCGTAGCTCAAATGTGTGTCCAAGGAACCGGGTGCGGTACAAGATTGCGCTGTTCGACTACATCGAGCTGTTCTTACAACCAACGGCGACGACACTCGACGCTCGGCCAGATCAGTCCGGCTGAGTTCCAACGGCGGATGATCACGGCGGCAGCTTTGGTACAGCCGTCTACGAAACTGGGTCAAGCCCAGTCGGGCTCCTTGAAGACTGTGAAGCACGTCCGACATAGAGCAGGTCCTGGAGGAGAATATGGACAGGTTTGCCTTCCTTGTCGTTCTAGGTGCAGGAGTTGCGAGTGCTGGAGGGTGCGCGCTCAATGAGTCGATCCAAAGCAACGCAAGAGTGGTCGAAAGAGCCGTCGAGCGAATCGACCTGGCTGAGCAAGCCTTGAGCGAAGCTACGAGCACTCTAAGAGCCGTTCAACCCTATCTCAAAGAAGTCGAGACGCTAGCCACATCGCTGGAAAGCGCGGCCGAACTGCAATACCCCCTCAAACATGTAGCGGCTCTCGACCCGCAGCTTCGCGAGGTCGCAGATCTCAAGGTGGGCCTGGAGGCGACCGGTGAGTTGAAGGGGCCCATGACAGATCTACTCCATCTCAAGACTCCGCTTGAGGATGTGGCGCGACTTTATGAGCCGCTAAACGAAGCGTTAGCCTTGCGAACAATGATTGTCAGCGAGCTTGAGTTGCTCCGGGAAAACCTGTCCGACGTCGTGTCGATGCGGCCGGAACTGCAGTCCGCAGTGTCGCTTCGGACCACGTTATCGGATATGACGCTTCAGGTCGGCAGTCTCCAGAAGCAGATCGATTCGCTGGCGGGCCCGGGCACCCCAGCTGCGCGCCTGGTCAGCACTTTAGATTGGTGGCTTAATCCGCCAATCCTTCTGGGCCTTGTTGTGTTTCTTGGACTAGCGGTCTGGACCGGCCTAACGTTCGCGGCTGTCCGCTTCGCGATCATCAGCGCTTCGACAGCGACGAAATAGCTACTCAGATGGCGGCGAGGCCGCCAGGTCTCCGAAGATTCGCCGAAAGACCATCGGGTAGGAACCGGCCCGCTTCAGCGTTGTCCGGTCGGCCTTCTCGCCGTAGCAGCGTTCGGCGCCCTCCAGCAGTTCACGAGCCCGTATGGTGAAGAAACTCATGCGGCTGCCCGGTGGTAGAACTTTAGAAGTCCCCCGAGACGCCCGCAGCACCGCACCGGACCGGTCTGGGGCGCCTCCTCTTGCGGAAAGAGGAGGAGATTGTCCTTGCCCTGATGATTCCGCTCGCCGTGGAAGTGCGCGACGTACGCACGCAATGCGGTCCGCAGCGCCGGTTCGCCGAAGAGGATCAGCTTCGAGAGGCACTCGTCTTTCACCGACCGCACCCAGCGCTCCGCGTGCGGATTCAGGTTCGGGCTGCGCGGCGGCAGCCGCACGGGTGTCACGCCTCCGTCACGGACCGTCGCGTCGAACGCCGGACAGTATTTCCCGTCACGGTCGTGGATCAGATATCGATAGTCGACGAGGAATCCCTCGTCCGCCATCGTGAGGTTTCGCGCGGTCTGAGTCATCCAGGCTTCGGTCGGGAAGGGGGTCAGTCCCGCGATGTGGACCCGGCGCGTCGCTACATGCATAAAGAAGAGGACGTAATAGGTCACGAGGCCACGCAGCGTCCACACCTCGGCGGTGAAGAAATCCGTCGCGGCGAGCACGTCCCGATGAACGCGGATGAACTCCTTCCACGTGGTCGTCTTCTTGCGCTCCGGCGCCGTGGGAATGCCGTGGCGTTTCAGGATGTTACCGACCGTTTGGTCGCTCACCGCATGGCCGACGTTGGCGAGCGCCCCGGCGATGCGGTCGTAGCCCCAGTCGCGGTTCTCCGTAGCCAGTCGGACAATGAGGTTCTCCAACGCTCGACCCACCGGGGGCCGACCAGGATAGGTCCGCTGCTTCGACCCATCGCACTTTCTGGCGACCAGCCGCCGGTGCCACGCCAGGATCGTGTCGGGCCGCACGATAGTGGCCACCTCCGCGAGAGCCTTGCGCCCAAGCTGCTTGCCGACGTGCGCCAGGGTCCGGCGTTCGTGGTCGGTCAACTTCAGTCGGCCAGGAACCTGCGCCCGGAGGATGCGATTCTCCGCGACGAGATACTCGTTGCGCCCGAGGAGTTCCTCGTCGACGGAGCCCGTGACGTACGCCCGCATGGTCTTCCAGTCCATCGCCGGTTCAGAATACTGTGCTTGGTCCGAGAGCGCCCGGCAGTATCCACGGCCTCGACTGGCCGAACCAGGCCCCGTCGGCGACCCGGATCATGCGCTATGACGATGGACCTGGATTAATTGACCATACGACCATATGATTCTGTCGATCTTAACGATACATGTGTATCGTTAATCCGTGATTCTCTCCTTTGCGGATACCGCAACTGCGGATTTATGGGAGCAGAAGAATAGCAAGGCGGCACGTCGGGTGCCTCGCGAACTCTGGTCGGTCGTACACCGCAAGCTCACGATGCTTGATGCAGCGCAGCGGCTGGAGGACCTGCGTGCGGCGCCGGGCAATCGGTTGGAGTTGTTGCGCGGTGATCGCCAGGCGCACCACAGCGTCCGAGTGAACCTGCAGTACCGGATCACGTTCCGGTGGGAAGGGCATGATGCGCATGAAGTCTGCTGCGAAGACTACCACTAAGGTTATTCCGCGCGACCCCGCCAGCGTCGGGCCGTCCGTACATCCTGGCGAAATCCTGGTCGAGGAGTTTCTCAAGCCGCTCGGCATGACGCAGGCTGCGGCGGCGCGGGACCTCGGGATATCCGCGGTTCGGCTTAACGAGCTCGCGAGGAGGAAACGGGGTGTCACCGCCGATACGGCGCTGCGTCTTGCCGAGCTGTTCAAGACGACGCCTCAGTTTTGGATGCACATGCAGGCCAACTTCGAGTTGAAGGTCGCGATGGCTGGACGCGAACGCTCTCATCAGTAGTTGGGCGCTGTTGCACGCCAGCGAATGGTGTCACGATCACTCCCGGCTGGCCGGCCATCACTGAGCGATCGTGCATGACTCCGACCTTCCGAGTGCGGTCATCTGATTCTGCACGTTGCACGGGATGACCGTCTCGGCAACCTGCCCACCCTCGCGGCGGGCTCGAAGCGCGCCTCCAATGGTCGATTTGTACCGAAAGAACGCGTCCTCGACCCGCGCTTGCCGAAGGTGCCCAGACTCCTTCTTCCATTGTCGGCGGCCCACCCGTCTCACCGCTTCGATCGTCCGATCCCACGCGGCGGACGGTGACCCGCGGTTCGCGATCTTCGCGGGTTGCCTTCGGCGGGACGACGACCGCGACCCCACGCCGAGTGGCGGCTTCATAGACTGCCTGCGTGTCATAGGCGACGTCCGCGGTCACGCGGGCCACATCGTCGGGAACCTCTTTGACCAGGTCGACGCATTTCGTCTCATCCCGAACTTGGTCTCCGCTGACGGGTGGCCGACGAATACACGCGCGCCGTCGACGCCAAGTGGAGTTGTTGCATGGTTCGACTACGGAAACCGATCCGGTGTCGAAGTCGCCGACGATTACACCGTGAGCGTGGAGGACTGCGCCTTGCCGAGCGCCAACATCTTGTTCAGCACGGTGCACCCCACGATCGCTTCGCGCTGTTGCGCCTCGAACCCCCTCGCACGGAGGCGGCCGCCGAGGATCCGTTTGTACCGGAGCCGTCGATCTTGAGCCCGGTCGAGTCGACGATCAGGTGAATCGGTCCGTCGTCCGCTCGGCGCAAGGCGGGGCCCAGAACGTCCCTGTTGCGCCGGGAGAGCGTCGTGTAGTCCGGAGCGTTGAGGCCCAGGCCCATCAGCCCAAGCAACGACGCGACGAAGCCCTCGGTTTGCCGAAGCGGCACGTGGAAGAGCATGCGGAGGGTCAGCGTCTGGAGAATCGCCAGGTTCGAGTAGCGCGGCTGCCCGCCCCGACAGCGGGTCGGAGGCGACGTCCAGGTCCAAAGGGCCTCCTCGGCGAACCAGATGGTGACGTCGCCTCAGGCGCGCAGTCCGCGTTCGTACGCCCGCCAGTTCCGACCCGGTATTGCTTCTTGTACTTGGGGTTCACCCAGCTGGACTTCGTCGAGGCCATGGCTCAGCTCCCTCGACGACATGGTACGCCGAGCCGGCGACCCTGGGCATTTCATGCACCAAAGCCTCACAGGACGTGCACCAACGCCGCTGACTGCCCCGGTCCGCGTCGCAATGCTCGTGCGAGCCCCTTGGCCCCAGGATGTGCATCCAAAGTACATCGCGTGGCACGCGGTGTCAGAATCGGCCAGCGCAGACAGCATCTCTCTCCGTCACTAGGCGACCTAACGACCTGCGCAGGAGGGACTTGGCTAAAGGACAGTAGTGTGGCATCCCCTGTGCACACTGGACTTTGCAGCGCGGCTGCTACCCAAGCCAGCGCGCCCGTAACCTGAGTAGGTTCAGATGAACCGTGCCACCGCAGCGACCGTCGCCGTGATGATCTCCGTTTCCGGTACGGGACCATTGCAAGCACGGCGTGCAGAACTAAATGACGCGCCCGGCCTGGAGAGAGTTTTCAGACTTCTCCGAGCGCCCGTGGGCGCAGGGGCCGCCTCTCTGAGCCGTGCGCCCGATCTGGCTACGACGCATCCCGGTCTGCCACGTTACGAAGCCGGCGTTCTGCACCAGCAAGTCGGCCCATCAAGACACCGGAGTAACGTCGCCTTGAACGCCTCTTACGGGTTGTTGTTCGGTGGGCTTGCGATCGCAATCGCTGGATTCGCCGAGGATCCGCATAACACCAGAAAGTCTCTCGTCGGGTTTTGCCCTGATCGGAGGCGCCTTCGTTGTGAGTTGCGCTACGGCGATTGCTAGGGTGTCGGCCCGTAGAACGTCTGGCGTGCTCGTCCCCTTGTGCCAATAATCTGTGAGACAACCTCCGTGGTGAGATTAGTGTAGGGGCGGGGAAGGTTGGAGCAATGAGTCGCATGCAAGAAGTCGTGGAGCGGGACGTGGTCGCGGGGGCGGGGGCGGAGGGAGCCCGGAG
>JAKZVK010000110.1:0-2887 GCA_047516085.1 Bryobacterales bacterium | reverse complement strand
CACTCGGACGGGTGCTCAGCCCCGTGCTCGCGGACCAGCCGCACCGCTCGCTCTCGTACTTCGGGGGAATACCGACTCAGTCGTGACATGGCTCCATCCTCTCAAGGAAAAAGCCCTCCGACAAACCCGGTACGGTTCAAGGTGGTGCCGAGTCTCACGTGCGCGAACTGGTGGCCCAGCTGCGCGCACACGGATATCAAGCCGAACTCGTGCGCGTTCCTTTCAAGTGGTATCCGAAAGAGGAGATTCTCGCGCATGCGGGGGCGTGGCGGCTGCTGGACCTGAGTGAGAGCAACGGACAAGCGATCGACCTGGCGATCGGACTGAAGTTTCCCTCCTACTTCGTTCGGCATCCCAACAAGGTGGCGTGGCTGATTCACCAATACCGGGCCGCCTACGATCTGTGCGGCACCGAGTACTCGGACTTCGAGCATACCGAGCAGGACGTGGGGCTCCGCGATACGCTGATTCGGCTCGACCGGCAGATGTTGGGTGAGTGTCAACGTTTGTTCACGAACGCCCGCAATACGGCCTCGCGTCTCAAGAAATTCAATGGATTGAACGCTGAGCCCTTGTATCACCCGCCGCGACTCGCACCCAGGCTGACCGCCGGCGACTATGGTTCATATGTGCTCTCGGTCGGCCGAATCGAATCCATCAAGCGAGTCGACTTGGCCGTGCGAGCGATGCAACACGTCGACACACCCATTCGAATGACGGTGGTGGGTGACGGGACCCAGCGCTCCGCAGTGGCTCAGTTGGCCGAAGAATGTGGCGTCGCGGATCGTGTCGAGTTTCTAGGTCAGGTATCCGACGATACACTGCTCGAGCTGTACGCGGGCGCGCTGGCTGTCGTGTATGTGCCGTATGATGAGGATTACGGCTATGTCACCCTCGAGGCGTTTCTTGCCCGCCGACCGGTGGTCACGACGCGCGACGCTGGAGGACCATTGGAATTCGTCGAACACGGCACCAATGGCGCGGTATGCGAGCCGGACCCGGAGGCGATCGCCGGCGAAATCAACCGGTTGAGCGGCGATCGAGCACGGGCCGCCTCGTACGGGGCATCGGGCTACGAACGGGCCCGAACGATCTCGTGGGACGGGGTCGTCGACCGCTTGGTTGGGCTCTGAGTCGTCGGTCGTCGGTCAACAGTCGACCGGCCGCAGTGCACAGAGTGACCGCCAAGGACCAACCACACAGGACTGATCGTTGCCGAAGCTCATCATACAGATTCCGTGTTTGGTTTGAACGAAGCCGAAACGTTGCCGGCCACGCTCGGTGACCTGCCCCGGCACATTCCCGGCATCGACGTCGTGGAAGTCCTCGTCGTCGACGACGGGTCGGCTGACGACACGGCGCGTGTGGCTCGAGACGCCGGCGTGGATCACGTGATCCGCTTCCAGCGCAACCGGGGTCTCGCGACGGCGTTCATGGCCGGCATCGACGCGTGCCTGAAACACGACGCAGACTTCATCGTGAACACCGATGCCGACAATCAGTACGCGGGCGCCGACATCCCCAAGTTGCTCGCACCGCTCCTGAATGGCACGGCCGATGTGGCGATCGGTGACCGGAACATTCAGTCGCTGAGCCACTTGCCGAGGGTCCGCCGCGGGCTTCAGCGACTCGGGAGCTGGGTCGTGCGACAGGTGTCGAACACGCAGGTGCCGGACACGACCAGCGGCTTCCGCGCCTACACGCGCGACGCGGCGCTGCGCATGACGGTCGTCTCGGACTTCTCCTACACGCTCGAATCGATCATCCAGGCGGGCAAGAAGCGGCTGGCGATTGCCCACGTCCCGATCGCGACCAACCCGAAGACGCGAGAGTCACGGCTGTTCGATAGCGTCGCGTCATACGTGAAAAAATCCGCGGCTACGATCATTCGCGTCTATGCCATGTACGAGCCCTGAAGATCTTCATGTACATCGGCTTCGCGGTCTTCGGGGCCGGATTCGTCATTTCACTTCGATTTCTCTACTATTACATCAACGGTGCCGGACAGGGCTTGCAGTCCTTGATCGGCGGTGCTCATGATCGTGGGGTTCCAGGTCCTGCTCATCGGGCTTGTGGCCGATGTCATTTCCGGCAATCGCAAGCTCCTCGAAGATCTCCTGTATCGTGTTCGTTCGATGGAACTCTCGCAGCACTCACGCCGTGAGAACCGAGCCCCCACCGTGGATCGCCCTGACCCTTGAACCCACTGACATGGCTGCCCCTTCGTCGACGTCGATCATCATTCCGGCGTTCAACGAAGCCGACGCAATTGGCGACGTCGTTTCACACCTCAAGGCCGTCGCGACGTGGCGGGAGATTCTCGTCATCGACGATGGATCGTCCGATGACACGGCCGCGCGCGCGCGCGACGCTGGTGCCATCGTGGTCACGCATCCATACAACAAGGGCAACGGTGCGTCCGTCAAGACCGGGATCCGACGCGCCTCGGGTGAATTCGTGCTCATCGTCGATGGCGACGGGCAGCATCGTGCCGAGGATGCGCTTCGCGTAGTGGCGGGTCTCGGGACGTACGATCTCGTCGTAGGGGCGCGCTCCAGCGACACGCAGGCCACCGTCGCCCGCCGTGTGGGCAACTGGGTGCTGAACTCGCTGGCCGGGTATCTGACGGACCGACAGATTCCGGACCTCACATTCGGCTTGAGAGCCGCGCGCGGTGCGTACATGAGAGAGTTTTTGCATCTGTTACCCAATGGTTTTTCCACGCCTACGACGACGACGTTGGCGTTCATCAAGGCCGGGCACAACGTCGGGGTTCGAGCCCGTCAACGCGTCGGAGCGGACGGGCCACTCGAAGACCAGGTTCACGCGTGATGGCTTCAAGTTTTTCTTGATCCTGCTGCGTGTGATTACATTGTTCAGTCCGCTT
>JAKZVK010000109.1:0-3518 GCA_047516085.1 Bryobacterales bacterium | reverse complement strand
CACCGGCGATCCAGTTGTAGATCGTGCGGCGGGTGACTCCCACCAACTCACCCGCCTTCGCGATCGAGAGGGTTGTCCTATCAGCAATCATGACAGACGCTCGAGTTTCGCCCACCCAGGTCTTCCCGGTCGATCCGCGCTGCCTGACAGGCTCAAGGATGGTATCGGCACCTGATGACCCCTTCATTAGTTAGCGGTCGTTCGGCGTCAAGTATTACCGACTGACCGGTGGTTACCGGCAGCTGACCATCCAAGGGAACCCTGAGAGGTTTCGAGCACGGAGACCGCCGCCGGCCAGGGCCTCGCGGACCTGGGGCCGGCCGGGGCCCGGCCGGCAGTCCAACCGGGGTCCCCGGCGATCGGGTGAACAACGGCACCATCCCCTCGAACTTCTCCGGTGGCGGGGCTGCGCGGCGGCGTGCCCCTCCGTCCGGAGACGTCGGTCAACTACACCGCCGGGGTCGCCCGGGCCGTTCAACCTTCACGGCCGACTACTTCCGCATCCACGTCTCGGACCGCATCGGCATCACCAGCAACTTCACGCTCGAGGACGCCGAGATAGACGCGCTGCTCGCGCAGGGCGTGGACGCCGCCCGCGACCTCAGACGGTTCCGGTTCTTCACCACCGCGTTCGCCACCCGGTCGCAGGGCATCGATCCCTCACCCGCACCTGTTGACCGCGGCGGTCCGCGGGCGCCGCCCCCTGCGTCCGATAACCTGCGCCGCGTCCGGACCTAGCTCTCGCGGGGGCGGACGGCGCGTCCGCCCGTGTCGGCCTGCACTACGTGCTGGGCCCGTGGGTCCTCGCGGCCGTCCGGGCGGGGGCGGGGCTCACGGAGGCGAGGCGGCAGCAGCCGAGGGCAACCTGGTCGGACTTGAGGCCCCGCCCGCGCCGGCGCGCCCGGGAGGAGCGAGGTTCGAGCAGCGCGAGGCGACCCGGTCCACCAGTTCCCGCGGGCCGACGACGGCGACCAGCAGCAGGTTGGAGGGCCTGCGGCAGCGCGTCACCAGCCGTCGCCAGCCTTGTGCCACGACCTCGATGCCCGGCTCGGTCCCGAGCAGGGGCGGCGAGGGCGCCCAGGCGAGACACCAGCCGGTGCGGCCGTCGTGCTCGACGGCACCGGCGATCGTGGCGACGCGCACCCGGCCGCCGCCGCCGCCGCCGACATTCGTTTACCCGTGCGCCGCTCTGCGCAACTGGCGCGTCGCCGATTGCGAGCGGCGGTGATGCACTGGGCGAGGTCGGAAGCTGCGTTCATGGACGTTGTTGGCCGTAGACGGGCCGGTGGGGAGCCCATCGATCGGAGTCCGAGCCATGAAAAGGCCGGCTTCGCGGAGTTGTGCAGATTGACGGCGACCTCGTAGGGGACCCGCCCACGGCGCGCCGTGAGCTGGCCAGTACCAAGTCAATAGTTCACCCCGCCGGTCTTCTGTATCCTGAAAGCGTGGGATGATACATGTCCAACGAATAGCCCTTTCTTCTTCTCGCCACGGGCTACTTGAACCGCTCGTTCAACGTCGGCATCCTGGGTATTCGCCGCGCCGTAGATTTCCCTTATCGCCTCCGGAGGGGGGTCAATTACCTTGACAGCCCAGCCGTTGCTGTCTTCGTTCCCAGTGTCCCGCGCCTCCTGCAAGTCCACCAGCAATCTGACCTCATTCTCGTATGCCCATGACGACCCTTTTACGAACAGTAACCGAGACAGGGCTTTCCAGTCCGCGCCCAGCTGCGTGAGTTCCACACGTCCCAGAATCGGTATTCCTTTTCTGGTTCGGCCTGTTCTGGCATCCCGCTCCATCTGCTCGCGATCGGCAAAATTCAGCTGAATAACATCGCCCTTCGTTGGTTCGTATATCGGGGCAAGCTCCGAGTAGCTCACCCGTCTCAATTCGACGCCAAGGCCCCTGAGGACTTCAGCATCGTAGCCAACGACTATGCCGGTGTTCCTAGCATAATGTGCCCACATCGTGGGAACAAGCAAGTCCGTGCTCAGGGAGACCACTCCCACCCGTGGGTTCAGGTACTCTTGGATGATGGTCGACAGCCTCAGATCGCCGTGGCGGAGAGACCGCTTCAAAAGTTCTTCGTCCGACACTTCAGATCCTAAGCACTCCTTCAGTCTTGACTGCACCAGGGCGAGGAAGTCTAGAATATCCATCTCCTTATCATGCATCGTTATGACGTTGCATTCCATGTCATCGTTCAGAGCCAACAGTTGGGTTGCCCGCAGGCTGTCGGGTGCCCCACCGCCGATGTGTTCTCTCGGGATGTACTTATATAAGACGTCAGGGATATCAGCCCTACCTCTCACCAGCCTATCCGCACACTCTGGAATTGGAACGTTCGGAGCCAATGCGCAGTGAGTCCGGGTATGTTTGACATCGCCACCCTGCGACTTTCCTCGCTCTGATCGGCTAACGACAAACGAGTCGCGGCTACGGTCGCTGCCGTTCTCTGTTGGACCTGTTCGCTGTAAGCGTGGTAGCGCCCCTCGACTTGGCAGTAGAATCGTTCTTGCTCGGACGGCTCCGCAAGAGGTTCTATGACCGCGTTGGTGTTGGCCCTCGAAGCACTCTGTCTATTGACCAATGCCCGACGCATCTGTTGGAGGTGTTCGCGATGCCTGATGTTTTGGGACGGGCTCGCTCGTCTGGTCGTATCCTCGTGGAGGCCGAGGTCGGAGCAGTATGCAGCATCCAGCCTGCCATCCGACCCGTGACAATCGCAGTCGTCCGACAGGGTCGCGCACCATGGATAGGGAGTTCCCACAATGTGGAATTCGTCGTCGTCCCATCGCACTGGGAGGCGGTCCACAATCGACGCCCAATTGGCAATGTGATGGGAGCGTTGGGAGAGCCTGAAAGGGGTGACAGGGCGATGTTCGTCTAAGATGTAGTCTGTTCCGTTGAAACGAGACTCTAAGAAAGCCGCCGATTGTTCGGACGACGAACACGAAGCCTGTATCTTCAGCCACATCCGAGAATTGCTGATAGCGATTTCATAGAGATGCCACATTGCGTCCTACGTTCTCGTCACACTGGGGTTTGGAGGGGGGGATCGCCGTGATGGCGTCGGCCTGGGGTTTGGTGAGCGAGCGGGCGACGGCGTGCGTGTCGAGCATGCGGCCCCCATTATCGCCGAAGACGCTGACACCGAAGGGGCGGGCCGACGGCGACGAACCAGAGATTAGTGGTCCCGCGATGGGGATGTCAAAACAATGCGGGCGGCTGGTCAGGGGACTGTCGGCGGGGCACGAGGAGGCGCGCCGCGGTCGACCGCGGCGGCGCGAGAGCGGCGGCGGCGAGGTCGCCGAGGCGGTGATGCTCTTCATGGGCCGGGATGCGGCGGGGCGAGGTTCGCGCCCCGCGCGTAGACGTGTGGCCCGTGGAACGTGCGGGGCGGAACTCCAGGCTGCTCCCCTCGGTCGTCCTGAACGCCGGCGGCGAGGGGGCGGACGGCGCGACGACCCCCGGCCGGAGCGGTATAGTGAGGGGGTATGCCCACCCCGACGCAGGGT
>JAKZVK010000108.1:0-7084 GCA_047516085.1 Bryobacterales bacterium | reverse complement strand
GATCCGTCGGTTCGGGGAAAGTGAGACCCCGGCGCTCCTTGATTCGGTTGCGTTCGCCCTTGGTAACAGAGGGGCCGCCCTCGTCGCGCTGAACCGGCCGCAGGACGCGCTGGAGGCCTATGACGAGGTGGTCCGTCGGTTCGGGGAGAGCGAGACCCCGGCGCTCCTTGAGCGGGTTGCGAGTGCCCTCGTGAACAGAGGGGCCGTTCTCAGCGCGCTGAACCGGCCGCAGGACGCGCTGGAAGTCTGCGACGAAGTGGTCCGGCGGTTCGGGGAAGGCAAGACCCAGGCCATCCTTGAGCGGGTTGCGACCGCCCTTCGTAACAAAGGGGCCGTCCTCGTCGCGCTGAAGCGGCCGCAGGACGCGCTGGAAGCCTGCGACGAGGTAATCCGGCGTTTCGGGGAGAGCGATTCCTCTGTATTCAGTGTGGAGGTCAAGGGGGCACTGCTCTGGCGAGCGGACATTGAGCTCAAAACCCGCCAGTATGAGAAAGCTGTCGAGACGGCCGGCCGGGTAATCAATGGACGTCACAGGGGATCGCCGGAACAGCAAGTGCGCGGCCACGTAATTCGGGCCAAGGCACTCCTCGCATGCGGCGATCGGTCCGCGTGCGAGCATGCCGTCGAGGCGGTTCTTGCGCTTCTCCCGCAGTTGGGTTTTATCTCGAGGGAGGCCTCGAGGGAGGCCATCGTGGTCCTGATCGGCTTCAGCGTAGACCTCGGACTGCAGCGCATGCACGAGCTCATCCAGACATCCCAGTCGGCGCCTCTTCTGGTGCCGCTGACGACGGCGCTGAAACGGGAGCTTGGACATGAACTCAGAGTGGCGCGCGAGGTCGATGAAGTTGCTCATGACATCCAGCAGACGCTGCTCGACATCGAGCTCAAGAAGCTCGCCACAAGATCTGGACCAAAGCAGTACCTCGCCTTCGACGAGCTGGCACGCCGAATACGAGACAACCCGTCGAGTTGGAGCCCAGAAGAAGGGCTATGGGCCTGGGATCCTCTCGATATCACTCGCGCACCTAATGCCATTGAAGCGGAGTGGGCGTTCCTTAAATGGTCTCAGCGACTGAACGACGGGAAAAACCCCAAGCTTGAGCTTGAGCAGGAGGCGAGGCTCCGTGAACTTGAGTCGCATCTAGACCAGGATCCAGACTCGCTCGGGGACAAATACTTCAACGAAATAGATGAAGAGCTGAGAAGACAAAAAGGCGAGTCCAGTGCTTGAGACAGAGTTCGGATCACGGCCTCGACGCCCCGCCGGGCGGAGCAAGACGAAGGACGTGAACACCGAAATGGACGGGCACCGGACAGGTGATTCCCGGCTGGCGGGATTGCACAAGGCGTTGGGTCAAAACGGGCCACCCGACCCACGAGGTTGACCCCTGGAGCGGACCGAGTGGCCACTGAGGCTCTAAGCAACCTCAGTCTCACCCGGAACCAAACCGTGCGTCAACCGCTTTCGAGCAAGGTGGTGGCCCATCTCTTTTTCCGTGGAGATGTGCCTGATGAGAAGAGTACTACTGGCTAATCATGACCTGAATCGGCTCAGCCGCCAGGTCAGAGGGAGTGGTGGATTTCAGAGTCTATTGCGCAGAATCGCGGGCGGAATCGATCCTGCTACGGGTGCGCTTGAGATTTCCGAGTCTGACGCAGAACGGGTAGTCCGGTACTGGGCCAAGTATGGCGATGGGGGATTCCAAGGCAGACTGGGATCACTTGCTGCTGTGCTCGTCAGCTTCGGCAAGGCGGCATGATGGGTTGACCACGGCCGCCGCTCCAGGCGGCTGTCGGGGTACCGCCACCGGGTGGACAGGCAGCCAGCCTCTGCCCGGGCGGCGGGGCGACGGCCGCGTCCTCCTCAATTAACCGTTATCTGAAAGGAACCCAGAATGGCTAACTACTACGTGAACAAGAACGGACAACCGAATGGCGATCATGAGGTTCACACAAGCAGGATGCTCATGGTTGCCTGATGTTGGGAACCGACTGTCAACACCGCTGAAGAGTTGATCCGCTCCAACGCTCAAGAACTGATCCACTCAGTGCGTACGAGATAGCGCGATCGAACCAAGATTTGCCGTCCAACGCCGGGGTCTTTCGGCTGGATCCGGCGACGGGAAGCACTGTCAGGCCCGCTTGGGCGCCTTGGTCAGCTGCTTGCGAGTCCGGTAGGAGCGGCCCTTCGTCGTCAGGATGTGGGCGCGCTGGCCAAGCCTGTCGAGCAAAGCGAGCGTCATCTTCTCGTCGCCGAAGACCTTCACCCACTCGCTGAACGCCAAGTTCGTCGTGATCACCGTCGATCGCCGTTCGTAGCGATCGGCGAAGACATTGAAGAGGAGTTCACCGCCGACGCGATCGAACGGGACGAAGCCGAGTTTGTCAATCACCAGCAGATCGACCCGTTGCAGCCGCTGCTGCATCAGACGCAAGGTCCTGTCGTCACGAGCTTCCCGCAGATCGCGCACGAGGTCAGCGGCGCGTGTGAACAGCACGCGATGTCGTCGCTGGATGGCTTCCACGCCGAGGGCGATCGCGAGGTGCGTCTTCCCGGTGCCGATCGGGCCGGCGATGACGACATCCTCGCCGGGTTCGAGGTAGCCGCACGCGGCCAATTCGAGCATCTTGGGCCGTGAGACACCCTGCAGCGCGGCCCAGTCGAGCTGATCGAGCGTCTTGACGTCCGGGAACCGGGCTTCACGAAGGCGCCTGGCCGCCGTGTGCTCCCGTCGCGAGCGGACCTCGATGTCGAGGAGTTCTCTGAGGAACTCTTCGTAGGGCCACCCGGCGTCACGAGCCTGACGCGTGAGCTCAGGATACTCGCGGAAGATCGCGGGCGTCTTCAGCTCTCGACAGAACTCTTGCAGCACGGCTCTCAACGCCGCCTCACTCATGCGTCCTCCAACAACACGTCGAAATCGGCCGCCGCCGACGTCTCGATCTCGTAGCCGGCTAGTGCCGGCGGGACGGCCACAGAGAGGTACTCGGGCTCGGCCTTGGCGCTGACGAGATCGAGGAGATCCGTACGGTTCGCAGCCAATGCCGTGCGCAGGGCCTGGCGCACTGGTTCCTCACCGTGTTCGACGATGGCGGCGATAATGCGCGAGAGCGTGCGAGCGGCTTCGCCGTCCCCGTGCGATGCGACGAGTTGCTCCCACAATTGATGGAAGGGGCCATCGAGCTCGGCGACGAGTTCCGGAGCCACCTGTCGCACGGCTTGCGGTTTGCGACCCAGTTCAGGGAGATAGTCGCGATAGCGGGTATCCCGCGCGCCGAACGATTGACGGTCGCGCTCGACAGACTCGCCACGACACCTTAACTCGACCGTGGACACGCCGACACGGGCGATGACGTCCAAGCCGGCCCAGGTTGAGGGGACCGAGTACCATGCACCTTCGACGCGCACGCGGGGTGTTTGGCCAGCGCTCACTGGGACGACCTTGCGCGCATCGAACGCCGCCCTGCTCCGCCGCGCCCCGCCATCGCGCACGCTCGCGTGAGCGCGGCCGAGCTGGCCGCGTGGCAGGCCACGCCCGCCGCGGCGGGCGTGTCGCTGTCCGAGCTGCTGCGCCAGGCGATGGCGCGGACGCAGACATGGACGGCGCCGGCGCGTGAGATCGAGCGCGCGCGCACGCGGCAGATCGCGCGCATCGGCTCGAACCTGAATCAGATCGCGCACTGGGCGCACACCCACCTCGACGACGTGACGGTGTTGCGTGGGGATCCGGACCAGGTGGCCGCGGTGTCCGACTCGCTGGAGTTCGACCACAAATACACGTCGGGCGTGATCGCCTGGGCGCCGGAGGACCAGCCGAGCGCCCAGGACATCGACCGGGTGCTCGACGAGTTCGAGCAGAGCGCCTGGGCCGGGCTGGCCCCGGATCGCTACGCCTGGGCGGCGGTGCAGCACCGCGCGGCCACCGGTGGCGTGCACGTGCATGTGCTCGCCGCGCGGTGCGACCTGGAGACGGGCAAGAGCCTCAATATCGCGCCGCCTGGCTGGGAGCATACCTACGGCCCCCTCGTCGAGGCCTGCAACCTCGACCACGGCTGGAGCCGCCCGGACGACCTGCGCGCGGCGATCCGGGACTACCTGCGGCAGCGCGTCGAGCACGGCACGGTGCAGGACCGGGCCGGCGTGGTCGCCGCCCTCCACGAGGCGGGACTCGACGTGCCGCGGCAGGGTGACCACTACGTCACCGTGCGAGACCCGGCCACCGGGACGCTGACCCTCACGAACGACCAGGAGAGCCGACCCGATGCCGAATGAAATCACCAACGCCGCCGCGCGCAGCGCGAAGGCCACCAAGACGCTCGACACCATGCGCGCCCGGATCGTCAAAGCCAACGAGGCGCGCGCCGCCCAGGTCGCCGCGGCCGAGGCGTGGGATGCCCTGGCGACCCATGCCGCCACGCAAACGGCCGAGTGTCGCCACGGCGCGACCGCACGCGCCGCCGGTGGGCGCGCTAGGAGAGCCGTCAGTCCGTGGAACGTCCCCCCATGGGTAGGGGCTTTGAGGCGCTGAGAAGGAGCCTGTTATTCCTTACTGGGGCGGACTCCTACGGTGACATAATTAACCTCTTCCAGTCCGGAAAGTCGCCAACCTCCAGCAACGCGTGAAGCGTGTCGGAAGCGAGCGTGAATCCTGAATCGGCCGCTTTTTTGAAATCTATCGTCCTCTTGTTCCCTTTTCTCTGCCGCTTGCCGTGCGCAATTTGTGAACGTGCGTTGTAAAACGCATGAACGCGATCGACAATCTTCATTCGCTCGCCAGTCTCCTTAGCGAGTAAATGTGCCGCTCGAGTTGATAGTTTGTAGGTGAGTGCAGGAGGTTCCAATTCATACATTATTTCGAGCGCTATGGCTGCATCGAGGATGCGATCCTGCACCCAGAACCGACCTCGGTTACGCTGAACTGACGACGACAGGCGACTAACGGCCAATTCCAAGATGTCGCGCTTGACAGCCTTGAATCGTGCCAATGAGAGCAACAGTTCCTGAAGATGGCGAACATGCTCCTGTGTGAGGTCCTGCGTCGACCAGTGCTCGTCCTGTCTGTAGCTGTAACCGGCTCCTGAAGCGAAGGCACGACTGACGTCAACGAACTCCGGCGCGCAGAATGATACAAAAAGCACCTGGACTTGATAAGACGTACAGACCGAGAGGAAATCAATAGCAATGTCTGTACCGCGTCCAGGACACCATCGGAACTTAGGTATTGATTGCGGGAATTCATCGGAGGAACTTGGTGGAACAACAAAACAGGAATCCCACGTCATCTGACGGGCGAGAACCAATGCGCCCATCGCGGCATAGTCGGGCATCAGATTGGTCGGACCCGGGGGCTCGTTTTTCACTAGGCCGCGCTGAGCCGCGCGCTGGAAATCGAGGATGTCAAGACCGGGAGCGATCTCGATTTCACCGGACATGGTTAAGCCACGGAACACGGAAATCTCATAACCTGGTACAGAGCCTCGCTCGTTAAGGCTTAAAAGATGCTCAAGGTGTCCCACAGCTGCTGAACACCCGTGCTGTATGGCGCTTTTGGTTAGGTAGCGAGCCAATATACCCAACTGGAGGAGAGAGCCGCCGGACGGCATCACTACGAACGTCGCGAGATCATTGCCGGAGCCACCTATATAGGGATTGAGTCCCGGATGCCGACACAGCAGCTCGATCAATTCGCTCGGATCTCTATTCAGTGTTGGAAATAGATGGTCGAAAAATGCCTTTGCGTGTTCGTCAATCTTCGCCTGTTCGGCGAGTGCACGATATTGTTCGGTCGGGAGTGGCGTGACTCCATAGCTCTGGCCGGTAGCCGTTTGCACTAAAGGAGCCAGAGCGCGAACCATGCGCTCCATCCATTCCTCTCGATCCCAATGGCACCTCGTCATGGAAAAGGGTGTCGTGCTGTTCGCTGCTGAACTTTAACGGCCACGTTCTCCGGCGCCGTGGACGCGGACACCGAACCGTTCGATTCCGGTTTTCCTAAACCGCCGCCTGTGATGATGTCGGCGCACTCCGGTCGTTCCGGATCCTGCACGCCATACTGAGTACCAGCCGCGATCTCGAACGCTTGAGGTAGGGCTGACGGTTGCGCCTAGACCGGTGAACCAAGCACCGAGAGACCGAGGCCGGCAACCGCGCCGGGCAAGTGAGGCGTGGCGGGCGCGTGTCGGCGGTTCGGCTGTGCTCATAGAAGACTCGCCACGAACCGGACGGCAGGAGGAATCACCGTCACCAGTGCCCCAACGCATCCACCCCGAACGGCGACGGTGAAGAAACACGACCGACGGTGATCCCCCGTCGCCCGAAACGTGTGGCAGCAGGTCGAGGGCGGCAGACCCGCGGCCGCCGCCCGCCGCTTGATCATGGGCAGGACGAGACGCCGCGACAGCGCCCGGCCCGTCAGCCTCCGCCCCGCCGGGTCGACGCTCTGGAAGAGCGCCGCCTTCGGCTCGTCGAGCCCGCACCACGTCGTCGCTCATGCCCTCACCGCTCCCCCGCCGCGCCAGGCGTCGCCCCTTCGACGAGCGCCTCGAACTGCTCGTAGTCGTTGGTCAGCGCCTGGGCGAGCGCGAAGAGCCGCCCGACGGCGTCCTGCGCGCCGCTGAAGCGCACCTCGATCCGGCCGGACTCGATCGACACGCCTTCGGGCAGGCCGGCAAGGCGCGCCTCGAGCGCCTCGATGGGCACCGCTACCCGGATCCCGGTGAGCCGGGCCTTGCGGATCGCGGTGACGACCCGTGCGCGGCGCGTCTCCTCGCCGCGGAAGACGGCCCGTGTCCGGTGCCATCGGAGCTGGCGCAGGAGCGCAGCGCGCGAGAGTGGCAACGACTCTGGCGCGGCGGCGAAATCATCACGGAGATCGACGGCGACGATCCGAGGATGCCCAGGGCGCGGACGTGTCTGCAGCGGGAGGCCCTTCCCTTATCAGATTTACGTAACATAAAGGACGTTATGTTACGATTGGACATGGGATTCTCTGATTTCGATTGATCAGACCCGTCATAGGGGTCTATCCCCGCGTGTGCGGGGAAGCCGCCGGCTGGAGTTTCGTGGACTTGAGGTTCACGGGTC
>JAKZVK010000107.1:0-8301 GCA_047516085.1 Bryobacterales bacterium | reverse complement strand
GTCAACAGCAAACACGCCATGGCGCAAACCACGCTGGATAAGACGACTCGTTTGACAGTCATGAAGCTCTCCTTGTTTTGACGGCTCTGGGTCGGCCGGGGTCCTGCGAGAATCGACCAATGCCACTATACCTGGAAACGTTGAACGGCGGGCTGGCCGGATCTGGATGATTCGTGGACAATTGCCGATGGCTTGCGTCGGGGTCTACATCCTCTGCGTCAGAGGGTGCTGCGGGCGCAGGCCACCACTCAGAGCCGTAGGAGTGAGCCTGCGTTGAGATGCAGCGACGGAAAAGAGGTCGCTGTCAGGCAGTTGGCGGCCACCGTGGCAAATCGAAGAGACTCAACGCAGGCTCACGCCTGCGGCTCTGAGTGATAGGTAAGGGCCAAGCGGTCCTCAAGAAGTGCCTGCTAGCTCCCGCACCCCTAACTCCAAGAGCGCCAAACCTCAACCAGCCCGATCCAGAGGTTGACGAAGCCCATGCCGGAGACGCCGCCACGCAGGTAGGTGCTTAGCCAAACAGTGCCCCATTCGGGCGTCAGGCTGAAGAAGTAGTTGTTGTCCCAGAAGTGCGTCCACGGCAGAACCACCAGAACCAAACCGACTTCGAGGCAAAACAGGATGAAGATGATGTGCATCAGCACGTTGCCGCGCGGGCGCTGCGGCTGCTCGATCCTCGCCCTCTCATCCCCGGCCTGGAACAGAATGCTTCCCATCGCCGTCTAGCCTGCCTCCGCTGCCTGTGCCGGGACCAGCGGCAATGTGAGTTGCCGGTCGAGTTCCGTAAAGCGCGCCCCGAAGCGAGCGCACGCCGCCACCGGCTCGAAGCTCAAGCGGTGAAGCGGCGTCGGGCCCCAACGCTCGAGCGCCCGCAAGTGGACGGGCGAGCCATAGCCCTTATTCGAGGCGAGACCGTAGTCGGGGTAAACCTCATCCCACTCGGAAACCCAGCGGTCGCGCGCTACCTTGGCGACAATCGACGCCGCCGCGATCGAACGGCTGGTCGCGTCGCCGCGGATGATGGAGCGTTGTGGAACGTCGAGGTCGAGGCGCATGGCGTCCACCAGCAGGGCATCCGCGGTGGGGTCGAGCCCCAACACGGCCTGGCGCATGGCCCGCCGCGCCGCTTGATAGATATTGAGACGATCGATGCCCGCGCTGTCAACCGCCGCGATCGACACTGCGACGGCGCGCTCGTGGATGAGGCCGCTTAATCGCTCACGCCTGGCGGGGTCGAGCTGCTTGCTGTCGTTGAGCCCGCGGATGGGACGGCCGGAGTCGAGGATCACCGCCGCGGCGACCACGGGACCGAAAAGGCAGCCTCGGCCAACTTCATCGACGCCGGCGATGTGAGCGTGGCCGTCGGCCAGGAAGACGTTTTCGAGCCGCCGGTGCGGACGGCGCGGCGGGGAAGCCTCGGAGCGTTTCGAGCGGGCCGGCAAGGCTCTATCCCGTCGCAGCCGTACGGCTATCCCTTTTTCTTCAGGTCGGTGCGGGCTCGCTCGCGCAAGCGCGCGGCGCGGCCACGGCGGGCCCGCAGATAGTAGAGTTTCGCACGGCGGACGCGCGCCCGACGCACCGTCTCGATGCTGCTGATGACCGGCGACTGGATCGGGAAGATACGCTCGACGCCCACGCCGAAGCTGATCTTGCGGACCGTGATCGTCTCGCTCATCCCCGTGTTGTTACGTGCGATCATGACGCCCTCGAACGCCTGTATGCGCTCTTTATCGCCCTCTCGGATGCGCACGTTGACCCGAATCGTGTCGCCGGGCTCCGGCACGGTAACATCGTCCTTCTTGTGGGTGTCGTAGATCTGTTGCAAAGCCTTAGTAATCATTTTTCTTCTCCGTCATGACGCAACACGCGAGGCGATCTCTTCCAGCAACTTGCGATCTTCCTCGTTCAACACGCCCTGCTCCAACAGCTCGGGCCGGTTGCGCGCTGTTTTCTCCAAAGCGGCCCGCCGCCGCCAGCGGCGGATCTCTTCATGGTTACCGCTCAACAAAATCTCCGGCGCCTTCCACTGGTGGAAGTCCGCCGGCCGCGTGTACTGCGGGCAGTCAAGAATACCCAGCCGCCCGCCCGCGTCCGGCTGAAACGACTCCCGCCGGGCCGATGCCTCGTTGCCCAGCGCGCCGGGGACGAGCCGCGCGATACAATCCACCACGATACCGCACGCCCACTCGCCGCCGCTCAACACGAAATCGCCGACCGACAACTCCTCGTCGGCCAAGTGCTCCGACACGCGCTCATCCACGCCTTCGTAACGGCCGCAAATGAACGCGATCTCGTCGTAGGCCGCCAACCGCGCGGCGTCGGCCTGGGTGAAAAGGCGGCCCTGTGCGGAAAGCAGCACGGTCCGCGTCTTCTTGCCCGTCTGTGTCCTCGTCCACTGCTCGCGAATCTTCTCCAACGCCAGGAACACCGGCTCGATCTTGATGACCATCCCCTCTTCGCCGCCGAAGGGACGGTCGTCCACCGTGCGATGCCGGTCGGAGGTGAACTCCCGCAGGTCGTGATAGCGGATGTCGATTCGCCCGGCGTCGAGGGCCCGCTTTACAATGCCGCAGCCGAAGGGTCCTTCGAAAAACTGCTCGAACAGAGTGAGGACATGGAACACCATCTCACGGATTCAGGTCCTCTAACCCTTCAGGCAACCGCACTCGAATCTTCCTTCCTTCCACATCGACATCCCGGCAAATCTCATCGACGAGCGGAACCAACACTTCGCGCTCCCCCGAGCGTACTTCCAACAACAACGGCCCGCCCGGCTCGAGTACGTTGGTCACCTCACCGATCGTTCGGCCACCCTCCTCTTCAACGACTTCACAACCGACCAAGTCGCCGAGGAAGTACTCACCGTCGGGCAGCGCGGCCAGATCAGCTTCGGGAATCTGTACCTCGTAGCCTCGCAGGGCCTCCGCGTCGCTGATCGAGTCCACCCCGGCCAGCTTTAGGATCACGCGGCCCTTGTGACGCCACGTCTTCTCAATCACCGCCTCGCGACGTTCGCCGACGGAGCCAACCAGCAAGACCTCCCGCGTGGTCTCGAAGCGCTCGAGAGAATCGCTCAGGTCGTCCGCCGCAACTTCGCCGCGATTCCCCCGCGGTCGAATGATGCGGGCGATGGTAACGAAACCAGTACCCTCACCGCCGCTCGGCACGCTCTCCGGCAACACTCTCTGCTTACTGTTCGAGGATTTCCAGCGTGTAGCGCTTCTTGAGCTTCATCCCCGCCGCGCCCAGCAGCGAGCGGATCGATTTGGCGGTACGTCCCTTCTTGCCGATGACCTTACCCAAATCGGTCGGGTCGACCTGCAACTCCAGCACCCGTACCTGCTCGCCCTCGACGGCCCGAACCGAAACCTCTTCGGGCTTGTCCACGAGAGCCTTCGCAATCAACTCGACCAGTTCGACGATGGGATCCTTCGCGTCTTCCACAGCCAACCTCCCGTCGACAGCGACCTAGAACCCGAGACCTTCGCTTGAGCTTTCGCGAGTGCGACAGGTACCAGGACCGCGAGGGCGGTCTCAGCGCCGGGGCACCACCAGGAGCCTATTAGCGACATTATATCAGGAACTTAGCTGCTCGCCTCAGCCTCTGGGGATGGGCTCTCTTCAGCCGCGGGGACTGGTGAGGCGACCTCCGCCTCGGCCGGTGCCTCGGCCGGTGCTGTCGCCTCAACCGGCTCTACCGGTGGCTCTACCGTCTCTGCCGGTGCCTCGACCGTCTCTACCGGTGCCTCGACCGCCTCTGCCGCCGCCGCTACCGGCTCTGCAGGTGCCTCTACCGTCTCTGGAGTCGCCCTTGTCGGCTCTGCTGTTCCCTCTACCGTCTCGGTCGCAGTCGATGATTGGTAAGTCGCACCTCCTTTCTCTTGATAGGCCAGCAGCCGTTGCACCGTGGTGGAGGGCTGAGCGCCGTTACCGCGCCAGAACGCGATTCGCTCCTCCTTCAACTTTAGGGTGATCGGGTCAGTGGTCGGGTTGTAATGTCCGACAATCTCGATGTTCTTGCTGTCCCGCGCGCGGCGCTTGTCGATGACAACGACGCGGTAGGCGGGTTTCTTCTTGGCTCCTACACGGGCCAAGCGGATAGCCAACATAATTCCTCCGTCAAAAAACTGTGTACTGGCGGTTTCCTCCGGGATCTGTTTGCCCGGAAGCGGAGTGCGGACGCGAGCCGCCCTCCCGTCAAGATCGCAGCATGGACTCCAGGTTCAATCCCCCGAGTCCGCCTCGGCGCTTCCCTTTCTTGCCCCCGCCCGTGATCGAGCGCATCATGCGCCGCATCTGACGATATTGTCGCAGAAGCTGGTTGACCTCTTGCACGGTGGTGCCGCTCCCGCTCGCGATGCGTCTCCGGCGGCTGCCGTTGATGATCTCGTGCTTGCGGCGCTCCTTGGCCGTCATCGAGCTGATGATGGCCTCGATGCGGGTGAGATCCTTGGGGTCGACCTGGGCGTCTTTGAGCTTCTCGAGACCGCCCATCTGCGGCAGCATCCCCAGAATCGACTCCAGCGGCCCCAGTTTCTTCAATTGCCGAAGTTGGCTGCGGAAGTCCTCCAGCGTGAACTCGTTGTCGAACACTTTCTGCTGGAGTTCCCGCGCCTGTTTCTCGTCGATGTTCTCCTCGACCTTCTCTATAAACGACAGCATGTCGCCCATGCCGAGGATGCGCGAGACGATGCGGTCGGGGAAGAAGGGCTCGATGGCGTCGGGCTTCTCGCCCGTCCCGACGAACTTGAGCGGGCAGCCCGTCACGTGGCGGATCGAGAGCGCCGCGCCGCCGCGGGCGTCGCCATCCATCTTGGTGAGCAGCACCCCGCTGAGACCCAGCCGCTCGTGAAACTGCGCCGCCGATTTGACCGCGTCCTGACCGGTCATGGCGTCGGCGACGAAAAGAATCTCGCTGGGGGCCAGCTCGTTCTTCAACTGTTCCAGCTCGGTCATCAAGTCGTCGTCGATGTGCAGCCGGCCGGCCGTATCTACCAGCACAACGTCGCAGCCCGCTTGCACAGCTTCCCGCCGCGCCGACCGCGCCAACTCGAGCGGCTTTTCCTCGCCGGGCACGCCCTCGTAGATCGGCAGGTTGATTTGTTTGGCAAGCACGCGCAACTGCTCGCGCGCCGCCGGACGATAGACGTCCACCGAGACCACCAGCGGCCGGTGGCCGTTTTTCGAGAGCCAGCGCGAGAGTTTCCCCGTGGTAGTCGTTTTGCCCGAGCCCTGCAAGCCGACGATCAGAAAAACACTGGGCGGGCTGCTCGAGAAACGCAGCTTCGACTCAACCGTGCCCAAGATCGCAACCAGCTCGTCGCGAACAATCTGGACAACCTGCTCGGTGGGCGAGAACGACGTCAGAACTTCCTGCCCCAACGCCTTCTCGCGGATGGCGTCAATCAACTGCTTGACAACCTTGAAGTTGACGTCGGCCTCGAGCAGCGCCAGGCGGATCTCGCGCAGGGCGTCCTGGATGTTCTGCTCGGTGAGCTTGCCTTCGCCGCGCAGGTTCTTGAAGACACGCTGCAGCTTGTCCTGGAGATTGTCGAACATGGGACGATACGCAAAAAGACCGTCGAGAGTCGAGGGTGCTCGTCTCTCGCGGCCCTACGTTCTATTGTAGAAGGGTGGGGAAAAGGCGTCAAACGGTAGCGTCATCGTCACTCTTCCATGTGCTTCCCGCGGCACCATTCACAATGTAGGGGCACGGCATGCCGTGCCCGCCTGTCGACCCTGCCTCCTGGGGGGGCGCTCCACCAAGAAATCGTCTGCACTTTCCGGCGCCCTGCGGCGTCTGTTTACAATAGAGGCATTCGAAAGGTAGAGCTATGTTCAAACTCCGCCGCCGTGGCTTTTCGCTGATTGAGCTGCTCATCGTCATCGCGATCATCTTGATCATCGCGGCGATCGCGATCCCCAGGATCAGCCGCGCGCGCATGGCCGCGTTCGAGATGGCGGCCATCCGGACGCTGAGCACGGTCAACACCGCCCAGGTGATGTACTTCTCCACGTACGGACGCTACGCCACCAGCCTGAACGAGCTGGGCCCGCCACCGGGGAACTCCGCCGTGTCGCCCGACTCCGCGGATCTGGTTCCCGAGGACTTGGCGATGGGCATCAAGTCCGGCTACGTCTTCACGATGGTGGGAACGCCGGGCGGCTATACGATCAATGCCGACCCGCAGACCTACGACGTGACGGGGTCGCGGTCGTTCTACACCGATCACAACAACATCATCCGCAACCGCTACGGCAACGAGTCCGCCAGCGGCAACGACCCCGAGATTAAGTAGCGGGCGTGCTCCCATGGGCGGGCCCAAGGCTCGCCAAAACACCTATCTGAGAGCGACCGGCCTGTGGTGTAAGGCTCCAGCCTTGGCGAGTCTCGGTTCTTCGAGACTCAGGACGGCAACCGACCGAGCAGCGCTCATGGACCGCGGACCTGAGAACCGAGGAATCGGTTCTCGGCAAGGCTGGAGCCTTACGCCACACCAGTGTCGACCCACCGGTTTGAAGTCGCGGAATTCGCTAGAATCTGACGGGCGGGCGGGCAGCACCGCACCTACCTCACTTCCAGACAATCTTATGAGACTCGCTCGATCCATCGCCATTCGCGCCTTCTTGCTTCTCGCTTCCCTGCCCTTCGCCGCGGCCGAGCCCATCATCGAAATCGATACTCCCATGGCCCCTCCGGCGTGGGCGCTCGCCCAGCGGGCGTTGCTCGAGTCCAACACCGAAGCTGCCTTCGTGCAGGCTGACAAATACATGGATGAGCGCGGCTGGATGCGCATCACGCCGAACTGGGGCGCCGCCGACGGACCCGACGACGTGATGGAGAGCTACCGCCACCTGCCGCTGCTCTACGTCTTGGGCGGACCACCCGAAATCCTCGACCTCTACAAGAAGATCTGGGAAGGCCACTTGCAGCAGTTCACCGACGCCACCGAGCCCCTGGTCGAGGTCGCCAAGGACGGCATGTACTACAAGGAGTTCATCCCGTCGCTCGATTGGGAACACACCGGCGAGGGGATGGCGCCCTGGTATTGGTACGGGCTCGCCCGTCCCGAGGATCCCCAGTACCTCGTCCGCGCGCGCCGTTTCGCCGGCCTCTACATGAATGAGGATCCCGAGGCGCCCAACTACGACCCGCAACACAAGATCATCCGCAGCCTGTTCAACGGCAGCCGCGGCCCGCTACTGACGCCGGCCACCGAATACCACTGGGGCGGCGACCCGCGTCCGCGTCACGACCCCCGCCCAGGGCAGCCCCCGCGCACCGAGCGATGGACGCGCATGCGCTACACCGTCAACCTCAGCGGCGATCATCCGCAAAACCTGATGGCCACCAATCTCGCCATGACGGCCTACCTGCTGACCGGCGAAGCGAAGTACCGCGACTGGATACTCGAATACGCCGACGCCTGGGTCGAGCGCGCCGAGCGCAACGGCGGCAACGTCCCCACCAACATCGGCCTCGACGGCACCATCGGTGGCGAGTGGGACGGCAAGTGGTGGGGCGGCGTCTACGGCTGGGACTTCCGGCCCAAATCTGAGGACGGCTCCGACAACCCCGCTCAGAACATGGTCATGCGTGGCCAACAGATCGGCTTCGGCATCGCCCTGATGCTGACCGGCGACCAGAAGTACCCCGGCACCATGCGCACGCAGATCGACAACGTTTACGCGCAGCAGAAGGTCATCGACGGCAAGGTGAAGATCCCGCACAAGTACGGCGACAACGGCTGGTACGCCTACCTCGCCAAGCGCGAGCGCCCCGACGGCAATGTGAACTTCTGGTTCCTGCCCGAGCTGACCGACATCTACCTGTGGTCGATGAAGAACGAGGACTTGCCGCGTGTCGCCGACGAGCCCTGGATCCGCTACCTCGAAGGGGAAGATCCGGACTTCCCGCTGCAGGCTCTGCGGCAGGATCATGAGTCGGTCCGCGTGGGTGTCGATCAGATCCGCAAGGACGCCTTGACCGAAGACACGCGCTCGTCCGGCGGGATGCCCGACCCGACGGCGGTGACGAGTTTGCTGAACCTGATGCTCGGCGCAAGCTACCCGGGCGGCGGAGGGAACGTCCTGCACGCGCAGGTTCGTTACTTCGATTCCGCGCTGCAGCGCCCTGGTTTGCCGCCGGACGTGGGCGCGCTCGTCCACCAGATCACCGCGGAGGGAATCGACCTGACCCTGGTGAACACGAACCCGGTCGGTGCCCGCGAGGTGGTCGTACAAACCGGGGCCTACGCCGAGCACGACTGTGTCTCAGTGACCGCCGGCAGCCGCCGGGTC
>JAKZVK010000106.1:0-5527 GCA_047516085.1 Bryobacterales bacterium | reverse complement strand
TTCGAAGCCCTCGGCGAAGGACTTGTAGAAGGGACTAAGTAGCTCGCGGGCTTCGACGGTTTTGCCCTGGTGGCCAAGCAGGCGGGCCAAGCTCGTCGCGGAGCGGAGCTCGAGCGATCTTGCGCCTTGATGGCGGGCGATATCGAGCGCCCGGAGAAAGCCGCGACACATCCATCTCCCCAAGGGTTCGGAACCGTTACCTGATAGCCCCGATCAAGCGCGGGAACCAGAGCACGAGCTCGGGGCTCGCGGAGGCGATGCCGAGCACCACGAGGTGGCTCAGGAGGAAGGGGAGCGACTGGCGGATGGCCGACTCATATGTCACCCGGGCGATCTTCGACGCCGTCATTAACGTCATGCCCACTGGCGGCGTGATGTTGCCGAGGTTGAGGGCGAGCAACATCACCATGCCGACGTGGAGCGGGTGAAACCCGAGCTGGATCAGGGCCGGCGCCAACACCGGGCCGGCCACCACGATGGCCGGGAGGACGTCGATGAACATGCCGAGCGCGATCAACAAGAGGTCGACGACGAGAATCTGGATCAGAGCATTGTCGCTCACCACGGCGATCGCCTCGGCGGCCTCGCGGGCGAGGCCCGAACGGGTCACGAACCAGCCCAGCACGTAAGAGGCGCCGAGCAAAAAGAAGACGACGCCCGAGAAGCTCACGGTCGAGACCAGCGCTTCCCAGATGTCGCGCCAACTGAGCTTCCGGTAGATGAGACCGCCTAGGATCAGGGTATAGACGGCGCCGACGGCGGCGGCCTCGGTGACGGTGGTGAGGCCGCTCAGGATTCCGCCCAGGATCACCACCGGGATCAGCAGGGCGGCTAGCGCCTCGGCGCCCGTGCGCAGGATCCGCCTGAGCGAGATGGCCTCGTGACGGGGGTAGTCGCGGCGCCACGATAGCCAGCCGCTCGCCACCAGCAGGGTCACCGCCATCATCAGCCCGGGGATCAAGCCGGCCGCGAACAGGCCGATGATCGAGACGTTCCTCAGCGTCGCGGCATAGACGATCATGATGATGCTGGGCGGAATGATGGGCCCGATGATCGACGAGCAGGCGGTCAGCGCGGCGCAGTAGTCGGCATCGTAGCCCTCGCGCTTCATCGCCGGGATGAGGATCTTGCCGATGGCGACGGTGTCGGTGACGGCGGCGCCCGTGATGCCGGCGAAGAACACGCTTACCGTGATGTTGACGTGGGAAAGGGCGCCGGGAACCTTGCCGAAGAGGCTGTTGGCGAAGGCGATGAGCCGATCCGTGATGCCGGCCCGGTTCATCAGCTCGGCGGTGAAGATGAAGTAGGGCACCGCGATCAGCACGAAGCCCGAGACTCCGGCATAGAAGCGGTGGGCGACGATCTCGAGGAAGTCGATGCCGCCGATGGTGACCACGCCGGAAAGTCCGGCAACGATCATCACGAGCGCGATGGGCAGGCCCGTGAGGGCGAAGACGACGAACAGGATAAGGGCGGCGGTCATTCCTCGACCTCATCGGCGAACTCGTGGATTTCAATCAGCGATACGCCACTGAGCAAATGCACGCACACGATCGCCCCGCAGACCGGGATCGAAAGGGCTGTCCATTTGTGGGAAATCTGTACGGTGTCGGAGACCATGAAGAGCTGGGTCGACGTCTCGAAGAAGAAGTAGCCGTACCACACCATTGCTCCGCCGAAGAGTGCGACCACCACCAAGTTCACGACTTTCACGGCCCACATTGCCCGTGGTGGAAGCTTGCGGATGGCCATGGAGATGGCGACGTGCGCCCCCCGCTTCAGCGCCATGGTGAGACTCAGCATGGCCAGCCAGGGCAGGAACAGACGGGTCATGGATGGCCGGGTGTTGGAGAAGGCCCAGTCCAGCGGGCTGTTGACGAAGGCCCCAGCGGCGTCGAAATACTCGAACAGATTGAACGTGATCTCGAACGATATACCGAGCGCGGATATCGTCAGCATCACGAGCACCAGCGCGGCGCAGACGACGACAACAATCTGGTCGACCGTGTCGCTGACGCGGCGCATGGACTGAATGCTGCTCATGGCTGCATTGCGACGGGATACCACTCCAGCAACGGCCGAGCGCGGCTTGCCGACTGGCAAACCGCCGCCCGACCCATGGTGCGGTTTAGCGCAAGTAGCTGCTCATCCAGCTCTTGTCGAGTTCGGCGGAGATCCTGTCGACCTCGGCCCACAGGGCGTCCACATCGGCCGCCTCGAGACCGAAATCGGTGGTGATCCACTTCTTGTAGGCCGGTCGCGCGATGTCGCGCATTTTCGCCTTTTCGGCGTCCGGCAAGATGTAACAAGCCTCGAAGTTCTTGCACGAGTTGACCCAGCCGATGATGCTGATCTGGGTAGCGATGCCGTGGCCGATCGACACCGCCTCGCGCGCCGCCCGGATGATCGCCTTGCGGTAGTCCTCGGGCAGCTTCGAGAACCAAGCCTCGCTGACGAGCCAAGTCACCGAGTTATACACATGACCGCTCCAGGTGGTGTATTTGGTGACGTCGGCCAGCTTGAACATGTCGTTGACGCCGGGCGCGTTGAACTGGCCGTCGGCGAGGCCGGTGGCGAGTGCGGTCTGCACCTCGCCCCAGGGCAGCGGCGTGGCCGAGGCGCCCAGCGACTTCATCATCGTGATGTGGGCCGGATTTTCCTCGACACGGATGCGTAGGCCCTTGATGTCGTCGACCGTTTTGATCAGCCGCTTGTTGTTGGTGAAGGCGACGAAGCCGCCGCCATCGTCGAAGGTGCCCAGGTACCTGAGCCCGCTTTTCTCCTTTATGCCCCGCATGAAGTTGGCGAACCAGGGCGAGTCGAAGAAGGCCCAGGCGGTCTTGTAGTTGGGGAAAAGGAACGGCGTCACCACGATCTGGTACTTCTTGTAAAAGGACGAGACGGCGCCGGAAGAAATCAGCACCGACTGGATGGTCTTGCCGATCTGAGCCTGTTTCCCCGTCTCGACCTCGCTCCCCAGCGCCCCGCCGCCGAACACCTTGACCTCGATGGCGCCGTTCGTGGCGCTTTCCACCAACTGCTTGAAGCGCTCGAGCGACGGCGCCGCCTCGTTGTTGGAGAGGTCGTCGGGGTAGAGATGGGCGATTGTCATGGTGTATTCCGCGGCCATCGCGGGCACCGCCGAGAGGGCGAAAACCGCGAACGCGACAGCCCCCAGCCGCGTGATGGTACGGATGAACCTCCGGAACGACCACAGCGGCCGTTTCACGAGAGTTTGCGTTGTCATTGTCTGTCTCCGTTGACTGTGCGGTGCGTCGTTCGCCGCCGTTTCAAAATCACGGTATCGAACCGGAATTCCCCAGATGGCTCCTCAATCGCCAAATATGGTAGCATAGTGGGCATCCGACCGCGAATCCGACCCTGAGCTGTCACGATAGGCTGTGGCCCGCTCTTGATCGGGCTGATTTGACTATGAGAAACACGGCCCGGTGACCATTTTGCACTGTGAGGGCGCACTTCGACCTGCGCAGCTCACACCTGTCCTGTCGGGCAACCTGGATGCTACTGAATGGGCCGCCGTCATGGCGGCAAAGGGGCCGGCTACAGGCCATCAATCAGTTGCTCTACCATTCTGCGAAATGTCGCCTTAGGGTCGTGTGCCACGAACGCATCATCTGAAGAAGGAGGTGCGATGCTGTACGAGAGATGAGGGTGGGCCCCTCGGAGCCGGCAGTCAGGTGCGGGCTCCAAACCACCGCAAGCTGCTGTCGTTAAGAGCGATGGTGGTGAGCGTTGCGGAAACGTCGGGACGAGATCCCGGCAGGTAGGGTTGAGAGAGGCGAGCGCAAGCGAACCGCTGATGAAGCGTCGAAATGCGATTAGACGATGTCAGAACCGGGGGGTGACCCTTCCTCCGGGAGGAGTTCGGGGGCTGCCTGAAGGCTGCCCGAGCGGCATCCGGCGTGTAGGCGGCGCGAAGCTCAACCAGGCTCTTGTAGGGAACGTGGGAACTTGTCGTTCCGATGCCAAGGGAGCGGTCACAAGCGGCGACCACCGCGAGGGCCGGAGTACCGATGCGGAGCACAGGGGCGGAGCAGCTCGTAGTAGGGCTGAAGGTCCTGTAATGGGGCTGGACCGAAGGGGCTGCGTTGTTCAGCCGAGACTCGGGGCCAACCGGCGACGGGAGGAGTTCCGTGGCTGAGGCAAGGCCGTTGCTGACTTGTGGCGACGGCTGAACATCGGGAGCCGTGTGAGTCGAGAGGTTCATGCACGGTTCTGGGAGCGCCCGGGGGTGAGATTCCCCCGGGCGACTCGCCAACAATCTCCGTCAAGCATCTGCTAATGGAATGCCCGTACCTGGGTGAACATACGACATCAGGCGGAGAAAGCGGACATCGCCGAAAGATTAGGAAATACAGCTTTCCTTACATTCGGGCTCGGAGCCGCAGAAACCTTGAGCATCTCCTTCCGATCGACTTCGAGCAGGTCAGAAAATATAATGTTTTCCGATGGATAGCATGATCGGATGAGGTTCGGAGATGAAGCAGGCCAAGGTGCTGACGGAAGCGGAGATGAAGCGGCTGCTCGCGGTGATCGCCGGTGACAGGCATGCCGAGCGGAACCGCGTTGCCGTGATGCTGAGCCACCTGGCGGGGCTCCGCGTCGGCGAAATCGCGGCGCTGAGGGTGAGCGACGTCGTGGACGGCGAGGGACGGGTGCGCGACCAACTGCGCCTAAAGCCCGCATACACCAAGGGCGAGGTCGCACGGACGATCTTCCTGAACAAGCGGCTCCAGCGCGAAATCCGCCGCTACCTGGCGAGCTTACCCGCTTTCCCCGCCCCCGCGACCGCTCTGCTCCGCAGCCAGAAGGGCGGTTCGTTTTCGGCGAACACGCTCTGCCAGCTGTTCGCGGCACTCTATCGCCGCGCCGGCATCGACGGAGCATCCAGCCACAGCGGCCGCCGAGGCTTCATCACCAAGCTCGCTCATTCCGGCATCTCGGCCAAGGTGATCATGGAATTGGCGGGGCACAAGCACCTCGGCACCACCCAGCGATACATCGAGGTCAACGACGAGATGAAGCGGGCGGCGGTCGAAGTGCTCGGCTGACCTCAAACGGATTCGAGCAACTCACGATGCGCGACGAGCTTGCCGTGTGGTATCCGTGCCTCGAAGATTTCGGCAATCGCCTTCTTGGCCAATATCAGCTTCTTCGGAACATTATACTGGGCCTTGGCTTCCGGTTGAGCGTAGGCCGCGTTGGCCCGGAAGATGCCGTCCATCTGAACGTAGACGTTGTGGTTCATCAGCATCATCGAGCTGGCCGCATCCCAGCGGGAATCGGCATGGATCGCGCCGTCGATGTATCCGATGCAGAGTGCCTGCTCCATCGCGTTCTCGAACTCGTTGTCACTGACGCGGCTCTCGCACATCCACAAAAGCTCGTCGGTGCGCCTTTCGGTTGCCGAAGCCGCTGCCGCCACTAGGGCGATCACAACCGCGAGGATCGCCGCACGCATTACATCCTCTGCCAGCGCCCGACGATGCGGCCCATGATCTGAACC
>JAKZVK010000105.1:0-3205 GCA_047516085.1 Bryobacterales bacterium | reverse complement strand
CGTGCTTCCCCTGCACGGCCTGGGAGGCCGCATCGGCAATTTCGAGACGTTTAGCATCACCACCTTCGATCTCGCGATTACGCCCCGGGCGGTGGCGGTCGGCATGGGGTTTGCGGCATTCATGGGAGTGCTTGGCGGCGTCCTGCCGGCGCGCATGGCGGCGCGGCAGGACATCCTGGGCTCGATGCGCAACGTCTAGAAGACCCTGTGTAGACAACCCCCATGGCGCCCGACACGGACAGAATCGACCAGCGCCTGGCGAGTCTGAAGATCGACCGCTCACCACGCGGGCGCAACAGTGGATCGTCGCGCTGGACCAAGTGGTGGATCATCATCGGTATTCTGCTGTTTGCCGCGATTGGCATCTGGCGCTACGGGTTTGCGTCGGTGGGCGCCCTTGAGGTCGAAACGTATCGCGTCACCGCGCAAACGGTCGGAAGCGGCGAGCGGGTTGTTCTCAATGCGGCCGGCTACATCGTGCCGCATCACAAGATCGAGGTCGCTTCGAAGGTTCTGGGTAGGGCGGCCTGGATCGGCGTCGAGAGGGGCGATCGCGTCACGAAGGGCGAACCCATCGTGCGCCTCGAGGACGACGAGTATCGGGCGCGCCTTCGCCAAGCCGCGGGCAGTTTGGCGGCGCTCGGGGCACGGCTGGCGGAGTTGGAGGCCGGCTCCCGTCCCGAGGAGATTCAGTTAGCCAACGCGAACCTCGACGAAGCCAAGGCCGACTTGGTGAACGCGCGTATCGATCTCGAGCGCTCCGAAACGCTCTTCAGAGAGGGCGTAAGCTCCAAACAGGAGTTCGATAACGCGAAGGCGCGCTTCGATTCGCAGCAGGCGCGCGTCAACTCGCTCGACCGTGCCTTTGAGCTGGCGCGCATCGGCCCGCGCAAGGAGCAGATCGACTCCGTTCGCGGCCAGGTCGAACAGGCCCAGGGCGAAGTGGCCTACGCTCAGACGCTGGTCGACGCCACTGTCATTCGCGCACCGGTCACGGGCACCATTCTCGAGCGCAATATCGAGGTAGGCGAGTTCATCACCACCAGCTTCGTCGGCGAACGTGGCGCGAAAGGGTTCGTCGTCTCGCTGGCCGATCTGGACGACCTGCAAGTCGAGCTCGACATCAGCCAGGACGACTTCGCCAAACTCTCCATGGGCCAGCGCGCGATCGTCGCCACCGACGCCTTTCCCGACCGCAAGTACGAGAGCGAGATCGTCGAGCTGTCGCCCGAGGCCGACCGCCAGAAGGCCACCGTGCAGGTCAAGGTGCAAGTCCTCGAGCCGGACTCTTACCTGCGCCCGGAGATGAACGCCAACGTCGCCTTTCTGGCGGAGCAGCAACCGCAGCAGGGGGTCGCGGCCCGTGCCTCGATCACGATTCCAACCGCCGCTCTGGTCAACGGCAGCTCCGTCTTCGTGCTGCTCGACGGACGGGCCGTACAGCGAGACGTAGCGGTACGGCAAACGACCTCCCGCGGCGTGGAGATCGGCGAGGGTCTCGTCGGTGGCGAGGATCTGATCCTCTCGCCGCCGCCTGATCTCGAAGCCGGCGATGCGGTCATACTCAAAGACCCCCGGGGGAGCCTCATGAGCGAAGCAGTCGTCAGCACCCAAGCCGCCCACCTGGAGGGAATCGTCAAAGAGTACCGGCGCGACGAGTTCAGCGTGCTGGCCCTCAATGAGGTGGACCTTGTGATCCCGCGCTCGGAATTCCTGGCGTTGATGGGGCCTTCGGGTTCGGGCAAATCGACCTTGTTGCACCTGGTTGCGGGCATCGACCGTCCCACGGCCGGGCGGTTGACGGTGCAGGGCGACGATATTACCAGGATGGGTGAGAAGGAGCTAGCCGCCTGGCGCAGCCGTAACATCGGCTACGTGTTCCAGACCTTCAACCTGATCCCTGTCCTAACGGCGCTCGAGAACGTCGCGCTGCCCCTGCTGCTCACCAACCTGGGCAAGAAGGACCGTCTCGAGAACGCCAGGACCGCCCTCGACATCGTCGGTTTGAGCGATCGGGTCGATCACTATCCGCGGCAGCTCTCCGGCGGACAGGAGCAGCGCGTGGCGATCGCCCGCGCCATCGTGACCGATCCGGCGATCATCCTGGCCGACGAGCCCACGGGCGACCTCGACGCCGCCTCAGCCAAAGAGGTGTTGACCATCCTCTCGCGCCTCAACGAACAACACGGCAAGACGATCATCATCGTCACCCACGACCCGCACGCCGCCAAGTTCGCGCACAAGACCCGCTACCTGGAGAAGGGTGATCTGCTGCCCGAAGGCCAGTTGCCCGAGGATTGGTTTATGACGGCCGCGCCGGCGTAGCGCGAGGTATCGTCCCAGTTCGGGTTTCCGTAGAAGGCCCGCGCGGAAGCCGCCTCAAGGCGACTGCTTCGGCGGCGCAGGAAGCGCATGGGAGCGGAGTGAAGCTGAAACACCACCTAGCCAAGGGCTGCGCCCGTGATATCCCGAAGTGGCGACGGTGCAGTTTGTGGGGGCGGACCGCTGTGTCGGCCCCACCAGCGGTAGGCGGCTTCTCTTTCGCGCAGAAACCGAGAGTAACTTCGCCACGCCGGGGTGGACGCAGCGGTCCACCCCTACAAACTGTGTTACCCATGTTCCCGGTCAATACCACCACGAACTGAGTTGCGAACGGCCTTTCACAGGGAATCACCTGGGGGAATCACCCTGGGGGAATCACCGGCAGCAGGATGTGTGACGGCTGACGGCTCGAGTGATGGACGGTTTGGCGGGCCCGCTTCACGGCCGTGCCGGTCCCGAACGGCTCTCCGGTGTTGGGGTTCCGATCGAACTGCGGGAAATGGCTGCTCGTGATGTCGACCCGGATGCGATGTCCCGGCTGGAAAGCCACGCTTGTGCCCACCAGGTCGATTTCGAGTGCATACACTTTGCCCGGTTCAAGTAGCGCGGGTTTGCTCAGGCCTTCGCGGTAGCGGGCGCGCAGCAGGCCCTCGGCCATGTTGTACGCCTTGCCGTCGGGATAGACGTCAACGAGCTTGGCGACGAAGTCGGTGTCCACCGCGTCGGTTGAGGCGTAGAGAACGACTTTCACAGGGCCGGTGACCTCGATCTCTTCCTCCAGGAAACCAGAGGTGTAGACCAAGACGTCGTTCCGGCTTTCTACTTCTTTCTGATCACGGGGACCGGAGCGCGTCGGCGTGCCGCAGCAATTGTTCCCGCCCAC
>JAKZVK010000104.1:0-5674 GCA_047516085.1 Bryobacterales bacterium | reverse complement strand
ACCGTCAACGTCAGCCGCCGACGCGAGCGAGGCCGCCGCCAGCAGCGAGAATAGCGTCACACTTGCGATTGTCTTCATGGGGTTGGGGTCCTCAGAGTGGAGTGTCAGATGGGAGTGATGGTCAATGATTCATGCCGCCGGATGTGGGGCCCTACGACCCCGAAGCATCCGGCGGCAACCAACGGGGGCCCAGCGCATAGCCCCTGGCGAGTGACAATGTAGGACTCAATCCAGCAGAATGGGCGCCGCTCCCTCGGGCGGGCCACCAGACGGACCGCCAGGACCGGGTCCGCGCATCCGTCCGCGAGGACTGAAGCCCGGCCGGCCTTTGCCGCCACGGCTACCGCGCATTCCGGGACCGCGTTCCGGGCCTTCGATGAAGTTCATCGCGGCCGCTTGATGCGCCGCGGCCTGCAGGCTCATCACGCGCTCCAGTTCCTCTACCTGCGCCCGCTGCTCCTCGTTCAGCAAGCCCAGCAGTTCGCCACGTTGCGCCGTCCGGGCGGCCTTGAGCTGATTGCGCAGATCCTTCACTTCGACCGTTAGGTCTCCGATCACACCAGGGTTAGGGGACTCCATGCGCATTTCTTCGCGGAGTGCCCGACCCTTCTCGCGCAATGCCTGCATGATCGGACGTGATTCTTCCCGGGACGCCTGCCGGGCCGTCTTCAGGTCGGCGACCTGTTGCTCGGTTAAGTTCAGGTAGCTGTTGAGCGCCTCGCTGTGCATACCCGGTCCACGCATGCCTCGTCCGCGATGTCCCTCGCCGCGCTCGAGTGCCCGGGGCCCCTGTGCCACTAGGGTGGTTGCACAAAGGACGCTGACTGCGATTAGGTTTAGGGTTCTCATGACCATCACTCCTTTCGTTTCCTTCACGAAGACCTTGCGGAAACCGCTTTCGTTTGCCGTCTTGATCTTCGTTCTTGACACCCTCAGCATATCGCCCGAATGTAAAGTCCCGGCTACGTCCGGGTAAAGGTTTGTAAAGCTTGATTGCCCCAAACTTGACGTCGCAGTAGGGGGCCGTTAGGCATGTGGCGTAAGCCTCCAGGCTTGCCGAGTCTCGATTCTTCGGGACTCAGGATGGCAAGTGACCGAGGAGCGACTGTAGATCGAGGACCTGCGAACCGAGGAATCGGGTTTCGGCAAGCCTGGAGTTTGCACCACAGCCCGACCGGACCCTTCTTCGTTGTGTTCCTAAAAGGTCCGCGAGTCGTCTAGCGGGATCACGGCCATAGCCTCGGCGTGGAGTAGCCCGACACGAAAACCAACCTCAAAGCTCCAAGCTGCCGTTGAAGACCATGTCCTTCAACTTGAACTTCTTCCTCACGTCCATCGGCCCAAGCGCCGCCTTGAACTCGACGTTCTTGTCCTCGAGGGTGATCGCTTCAGTGCGCGGAAACATCAAGTGCAAGTCGACCGACCCCTCCATGGGGCTGACCTGCACGTGCTCGGCCCCGAGGTCAGGCTTTTTCTTCCGCACGAGGAAAGCCGATTGCTGGATACGCTCGGGATTCTCGGCCATGCGTGCCATCCGCGCGGGAAGCCCGCTGACGGTAATGATGTAATGGCTTTCGGGTCGCGCCAGAGCATCCTGCGCTTCCTTGGCGGTCTCGGCTTCGGCCCCGAACCGCGCCTTCACCATCGCCTGCTTCACCGGCAGCGAACTGCTCCAGCGGACGACGAGCATCGTGGTTGGACGCACCATGCCGCCCGGCGCGCCACCGCCATAGCCCCCGCCACCCGGCATCCGGGTACCGCCGCCACCGCCACCGAGCCCTCCGCCGGCACCGCCTCCGCCGGCAGCGCCACCGCCGCCGCCACCCAGGCCACCGCCGCCACCGCCGCCGCGGCCACCCATGCCGCCGCCCATGCCCCCACCCATGGTGATGCTGACCTGCTTCGCCCAGGGTGAGCTATTGAGCATCTTTTTGACGTCTTTCTCGCTCCAGTCGGTGTAGCCCTTCTTGTCCCAAAAACCGCCGGCCCACAGCAGGGTCGCCGACGCCAGGGCAGCCATCGCGATTCGAGTGCATTGCTTTCTCATCATTGGCCTCGCTGTTTTCAAAGAATCGTACCCGCTCGCATCCGCGGGCCGTGGCTGCCTCAGGGCAGCACGACCAACGGCGCGCGCCGAAAAGCAAACTTCTGTCCGAACTCGTCCACCGCGTTCACTTGGCAGACATACTCGCCCGGCGACAACTCGCTCAGCGGAACCTGAAACTCGACGGGAACCGTTCGCCGCCTCTCGTGCGCCATCGCCGACACGCGCAGCGGCTCGGACTCGAACGCCTTCTTGCCGTCTCTGAAGAAGCTTACACTGGCGGCGACACTCGGCGCTGGCTCGTCTCCCTGCGTGCCCGGATCGTAGACCTCGAAATACACGTAGAGACTCTGATCATTCTTGAACACGCGCGTGATCGAGGGGATGAGCTTCTGCCCGTCCCGCACGAGCGGGTGCAGCGCCAGCAGCTTCTTGTTGCGCTCGGCGACGCCGATCGCCGACTCCAGCGGCTCCCTCTGATTCGACCAAACGACCGAACTCAGCCGCGCGTAGTCTTTCTGATCGTCGACATCAGGAATGGTGAACTCCGTTTCGAACGTTCCGATCTTACCCGATTCGTTCTCGCGCGTCAGGAACTTCAGCGTGTAGCGGCCTGGCGGCAGCGTGAATCCCGTGTCGTACTGCAGCCTGCGCCCGGCAAGCTGTGCCGCGTCGTCGCCGCGCAATTTCACTTGCACGTGATCGCGCAGGTTGGCCATCAGTTTACGGCGCGAGTCACGCACTTGGCCGATGAAGTCGATGCGGGTCTGCTCGTGTCCCCGCTTGCGCGCCAGGTCGAACTCCGAACCCAGAATCTTCACCGCCACCGGAACGAAGTACCGGTCGCGTTCCAGCCGGAAGTAGTTTACCTCCAACGCCAGCGTCAAATCGGTAATCGGATCGCCCAGCAGTAAAGCCTCTTCGAGTTGGCGTTCCCGGTCGGCCGAGCTGAAGCGGCGAAACTCCTTGGGGCCGAAATAGCCGGAGCGGTAATCGAGTTTGACGTTCTTGCGCGACGGGACGCGAATCTTCACACGCCGAAAGCGTCCGTCCATCTTCGAGTTGGTGCTGTAGTAGCCCAGGATGTAGTAACTCGAAATGTCCTGCTGGGCCCGCACCATGCCGACGCTGAGGTCATTGTTGTTGAGCAGCGCCTTACCGCCGGTGTCGGCGGCGAGGGTGAACAGCGTATCCTGCTGATCGTTGAAGCGCGCGCGTCGTTGCCGCTGGCCCGCGCCCGAGTACGCGCGCGTGCCTCGCTGTGATCCTTGGGTGGCGTCGCCGAGCGGCGCCTCCGCCACCAAGCCGCGCGCGTCGATGGGATAGAACGCCACATTGGCCCGCACCGCGGCGTTGACCGCCGAACGAAGCTGCGAGTGGTTCTCCGTGCCCGTCTTGCCGACACCGCTCGAGAAGTAGATCAGCGCTTTCTTTTCCGGCAGCGATGACAGCATTTTCGCCGCCGATTCAAGCGCGCTCAGCTTGAGGTCGGTGTTGAAGATGTTGAACTCGCTCTCGTCAGCGACGAATGCCGAGCCGTCATCGACCGCCTCCTCCTCGCTTGTCTCGGCCAACTCCGACAGCTCGCTCGCCTCGCCGGCGCGGAACGAGCCGATGACCTCGCGTAGCAACTCGCGGTTGTCGGTGAAGTCTTGCAACACCCGCAGGCTGCTCGAAAACGCCATCACCGCAACCAGGTCGGCGGTCGTCATATGCTCATCCAGAAACTTCAGGGCTGCGCGCTGCGCGCGGATCTGGTCCGCCGGCGGCATCGACGAGAAGTCGAAATAGAGCACCAGCAGGCGTTTGTCGTCGTACCGCACTTGGCCCGGCGCGGACGGTGTGATGTCGCGCGTACGGACCTCCGCGGGTTCAGCGGAGGATGGATCGGGGGACGCCTTCAAGAGGAACAGATCATCCCCTTCCAAACGCTGGAACTCGAAGACCGAAACCTGCTGCCGCTTGCCGTCCTCGGTAATCTCGAAGTCTTCCGCCGTCAAGTCCTCAACCGTGTTGCCGCCGCGGTCGCGCACCCCGACGTTGAGAACCACCAGGTTGCTTGTGACCTCGAACTTGAACGCCTCGCCGGATGCCTGACCTGTCGGCTCCTGCGCGGTCCCCAGCGAAGGCAGAAGTAGAACGACCACCAGCACGGCGGCAACCCAGAGAGCCACGGGACTCGAAGTATCCAGCGAGTCCGTAGGGGAGGGCCTCTGTGCCCGCCCGGCCATCGGTTCACCACCACGTTCTCCCCGCGACAGCACACCAGCCCCTTGCTTCCTCAAAACCGCACCCTCACATTCGCCCGCATCGTACGCATCGGCGACGTATTCGTCGGCCTTCCGTAATTCGAAGCATTCACCGTCGTCCCGAGGCCCGTGAACGTCGCCGTGTTCGTGATGTTCGTACTCTCGATCCGGAAGTTGATGCTACGCCTCTCGCCGAGAGAAAACTGCCGGCTGATCCCAAAGTTCAACGACAACGCCCGTGGCCCAGGAATCGTATTCCGCGCTGCGTTGCCGAACCGGTCCGGTGGCGGGTTCGTGAAGGCCAGCGGATTGAAGAACCCTGCGCCCGCGGTCACCGGCAGGCCTGTCGCATCCGCACGGCCACTGCCGACGGCCCCCGACCCGCCGGCGTTCGCCTGATTGCCGAGCACCGTCGCCGTGAATGGGGTCCCCGAGGCGGCCGTCACCCCGCCGCTGAAGTTCCAATCTCGAAACATCGTCTCGAACAGATTCCGCGATGGCCCGCCGCTCGACTGGCGGCCCACCGGCGACGTCACCAGAAACGACGCCGTAAGCGCGTGCGGCTGATGGAAGCTCGAGAGGCCCCGCTCCGCGCGCAGGTCCCTGTCGTTTTGCGCCACCACCGCCGCGCCGCCTCCGAAGGTCGAGACGTTATCGATCGACTTCGACCACGTGTACAGCACGTCGCCGGAGATGCCGCTCTGGAACCGCCGCGACAACCGCACCTGCCCGGCGTGATAGATCGAGTTGCCCTCGGCGCTGTCGAACGTGAACCCCACGGCGTTGCCGATCAGGCGTCGCTCTTCGGCGTCGAGCGGCGAGCCCGGCGGCGCGCGGTTCGGCGAACGTTGAATATCGAGTCTCGTTCCCTTTGTGCCGAGATAGCCCACCTCGACCACCATCGCGCCCGGCATCTCTTGCTGCACGGCCAGGTTCCAGGTCTGCGCATAGCCGACCAGGTAATCCCGCGCAACCGCGAACGTGTTGGTGATCTCCTGCGAAGGCGAACCGGCGAATCCGTTCTGCACGGTCAGCGTTTGATTGATGCTCGTGGTCAGCGTCGTCGTATTCGCGAACGGAGGCTGCTGGCCCAGGCGGCTCGCCGCCGTGTTGTAGACCGACCCGTTGTAGTACCAGCCGTAGCCCGCCCGTACGAGCGTCGTGCGCTTTGCGAATGGTTTCCACGCAAAACCGAGGCGCGGCGCCAGGTTGTTACGGTCCGGCTCGATCAGCCCTGTGGGGAAAGCGCCGGTGTACGGCCCGCTCGTTCCAGGGAAGACCGGTGAGACTCCGGTGAAGCCTTGCTCAACGTCGAGGTTTGACAGCCGATCGTACTTCTCGTGAAACGGCGCCAGAAACTCGTAGCGCAGCCCGAAGTTGA
>JAKZVK010000103.1:0-2832 GCA_047516085.1 Bryobacterales bacterium | reverse complement strand
GTTTGTTCCCCGCTTCCTTCGGCTTGGCCGCGCGGCTTGCGCCCCACGACTTCCACCTTGCGGTTCCCTACGGTTACCTCCATCGGTTCCGGTGAGTACGTTGCAACTCACAAGAAACAGCCCATGCTGGGCACACTGGCGTAAGCCTCCAGGCTTGCCGCGAACCGATTCCTCGGTTCTCAGGTCCGCGGCCCATAGCGGGTGCTCGATAACTTGCCATCCTGAGTCCCGAAGAATCGAGACTCGGCAAGGCTGGAGCCTTACGCTACATGGGGTACAATCGTCGCCGGAGAAGGTGCAGATGACACAGAAACAGATCTCCGCGACCATCGTATTGATTCTGGCCTTGGCGGTCTCGCCCGCGCTCCTTGCCGAGACGTACGAGCGCTATGTTGCCGTTGACAACGTCTGCGCCTGGCCGAACCTCAGTGTCCTGCCGAACGGCGACTTGACGGCGGCCATCTTCAACCGGCCGAGCCACGGTTTGCACGAGGGCGACGTGGAGGTTTGGGCCAGCACGGACGGCGGCAAGCTCTGGAAGCTGCGAGGCACGGCAACGACACACGACCCGGGGACCAATCGCATGAACGTCGCCGCCGGTCAGGCGCACAATGGCGACCTGATCGTGCTGGCGTCCGGCTGGGGTGGCAAGAACCTTCGCGGCAAGATCATGCCGGTCATGGTCAGCCGCTCGTCCGACGGCGGCCGCACCTGGCAGCGCTCCCTCGACCTCGAGTTGCCCGCGGGCCTGACCTACCTGATCCCCTTCGGCGACGTCATTCGTATGGAAGGCCGGATGTTGGCGGCGCCGTTCTATCAAGAGGAGCGCGACTTGAACTCGACATCGCGGCCGGCGAAGAGGAAAGGGAGCGCCTACCTGCTCTATAGCAAGGACGACGGCCGCACCTGGGGGGACGGCGTCGTCCTCGGCCTCGACGACTACAACGAAACGTCGGTCTTGCGCCTGCGCGCCGACCGTTGGTTGGCTGCCAGCCGCACTTACGGCGACGGCCACCTCGACTTGTTCGTGTCAGAGGACGAAGGAAGGACCTGGAAGAACTCGGGGCCCTTGACGCTGCCGAGCCAGCATCCCGCTCACTTGATGCGTCTGGCAGACGGCCGCATCCTGCTGACCTACGGAATCAGGGAGAAGGGCCACCAAGGGGTTGGCCGGCGGATCAGCGACGACGAGGGCAAGACCTGGAAGGCGCCTACGCGCATCGTCAATCTGGTGGAGTCAACCGACGGCGGCTATCCCGCGACGGTACAGTTGCCGGGCGGCACCCTGGTCACCGCTTACTACAGCAAGGGTGTTCCGCAGCACCGCCGGTACCACATGGGTGTTGTCCGCTGGTCGCTGGACGAGTAGCGATCATTCAAGGTGGCCGCGATGTCAAAGGTCTCGAAAAGCAAAGTTCCAACCCACAGCGGGCGTATGATGCTCGCTTGCCTAGTCGCTCTCTCGGCTATCCAGGGCTGGGGACAGAAGCCCGTGGCGGGCGAGTACTCTCGGCCCGAGCACCAGGTGAATTCCTCGCGCGGCCATCGGGTCGCGATGCGCGATGGGGTCCGCCTCTCCGCCGACATTTACCAGCCGGACGCGGAGGGACGCTTCCCGGCCCTTCTCAGTCACACGCCCTACGACAACCTGGGAGAGGGCCTCACCAAGCGGGCGCGTTGGTTCGCCGAGCGCGGCTATGTGGTGGTGCTGTCGGACGTGCGCGGCCGGTACGACTCGGAAGGTACGTGGGACCCTTTCACCGACAAGCACAAGACCGATGGCTACGACCTGGTCGAGTGGATGGCGGAGCAGCCCTGGTGCGATGGCAACGTCGGCATGATTGGCGGATCGTATGGCGGCTGGACGCAGTGGTGGACGGCTTCCGAGGCTCCACCACACTTGAAAGCGATTGCCCCCCGAGTTGCGCCGCCCTCGAGCGGGCTGCTCAATGCGCCTTATCAAAACGGCATCCTGGTGAGCTGGGTCATCGACTGGATGGCGGGCATGGCGGGGCGCACGGCGCAAACGGTTGGGTCCGCTCCCTACTGGGGGCACACCGAGCGACGCGTTGAGAACATGAGTCACGTGCCGCAAGCCGGCATCGCCGAGATGATGGGCGTGCGCAACGCCCCGTGGTTCGAAGAGTGGATCCGTAACAACACCGAGAACGACTACTGGGCTCGCAACTCCTATGACCGTTACGAAAAGATCGGCGTTCCTTCACTCAACCTGACCGGCTGGTTCGACGCCAACTACCCAGGCTCTCCACAGAACTACAAGGGCATGAGGAACAGGGGCTCTACCCCCGATGCGCGGCGGCCGAAGTTGGTCATCGGGCCCTGGCCCCACGGCATCAATGGGTCTCGCGAGTTGGAGGGGATCGACTACGGCCCGGACTCGCTTATCGACTTACAAGGCCTACTGTGCCGCTGGTTCGACTATTGGCTCAAGGGGAAACAGAACGGCATTATGGACGAATCGCCGGTCCACGTGTTCGTGATGGGCGAGAACCGTTGGCACCACGAGAAGGACTGGCCTTTGCCGCAGACGCAATGGACCAAGTACCACCTGGTAAGCGGCGGCCACGCCAATTCGCTCGATGGCGACGGCACACTGAGCTCGCGGCCACCGGGCGGGGAGCCGTACGATAGCTACCGCTACGATCCCGCCCATCCGACACGCAGCCCGTTCGTCGGCGGGCACGTTGACGGTCCCGTGGATACCAGAGAGTCCGCCGCGGGCGATGACGTGTTGGTGTACACGACACCTCCGCTGGAACAGGCGGTAGAGGTCACCGGTCCGATCTCGGCCAAGCTCTACGCTTCGACCTC
>JAKZVK010000102.1:0-3706 GCA_047516085.1 Bryobacterales bacterium | reverse complement strand
GTGTACGATGCTCTGACGTACGGGCGGGGCGACGTGTCAGAGAACATCACGCTGCGGCCGGGCGACTCGGTCTTTGTGCCGCGCGCCGAGGTGGCCTATGTGTTCGGGGCAGTGCGCAGCCCCGGGAAGTATGTCATTCGTGACGACACCAGCGTCCTCCAGGCGCTCTCGCTGGCGGGAGGCGGCACGGAGTTCGCCGCGCTCAACCGCATTCGCATCGTCCGCACGGTGGCCGGCGAGCAGGTGGAGATTCGGGCGGAGCTCAGCGACCGGGTGCAGCCCGACGACAGGAGATCGGACTGCCGGCGGCGGACCAGAAACAGCCATTCCGCGTTCGCAGTGGCCGTGTACAGACGTTCACGGAGCCGATCGACAAAACCGTGGCGCATCGCCGCGATCTGTGCCTGGCGCTGCCAAGCCACCGCCGACTGCACCGCGGCGAGCAGCACGAACGTCCCGAGCAGCACCGGCAGGGTGAGGGTGGCGCCAAACGCCGCGGCGCCGGTTTCGAGGAATTGGCGAATCGGACTTGCGCCGTCCCCAGTACCGCCGGGCCCTGCGATAGCCAGGAGCGGCACGAGCAACGCGAGGCCGAATGTCTTCGGTGACGGCCGAGGCCAACAAGAGCGCGGCGACCAACACCGCGCGGCGCGGGGCATGGGCAAGCACGGCGTGCACCAGTTGGCCAGCGCCACTGAACGCGCCCGATGCCCGCCCCGGGGAGTCAGAATCGACCACAGGCTACGTGGCGCGCTCGCGCCGCGTGCCCACTACGGCGAGCTGGGGACAGGTGGACTTCGCGACCTTCACCCTGCCCCGGTGGCCGCCGGCACGCCCTGGTGGTGGTACTGAGCCATTTCCGGCTGCTGTGCTGTGTCTCTACCGCCGACAGACGATGGCCATGTTGATCGAAGGGCCGGAGAGCGCTTTCGCGCCGTTCGGCGGTGTCCCGAAGGAGCTCTTGTTTGACCAGATGCGCGCGGTCGTTCTGTCGGACAAGCGCGTGCGTGGCGGCGAGTTAGTGTTGAAACAGAGCCGCTTGTACTGGCAATTGCCGCCGGTAGTGATTCGGTGCCACGCCCGCTCAAGGTTCTGCTTGCTTGCGAGCTGGCTGACTTGCAGCGACCGAGCCCCTTATCGCACGAGCATCAATTCAACCCCAAAGCTTTGAACGCCGCCTGGTGCAGGTCGCCGTAGAAGATGGGGTCCACGTTTTCGAGGACGTCCGGGTTGACCTCGAGGAACTGACGCTTGTTCTCGATGGGGATGAGGGCTCGCTTGGCACCGTTGTCCATGGCGACTTGCAAAGGCTCGACGAGCGACCGGATGGGTTTGACGTTCCCCTGAACGCTCATGTCGCCGAGCACTAGCAGGCCGGGCTGTGGCGGTGCCTTGCGGAGAATCGAGTATGCCGCGACGAAGAAGGCGACACCGAGTTCGGCCTCGACCTTGTTCCCGAGGAGATCAATGACCTCGACGTGGAAGTCCGAGGTATCCACCTCGCGGCCGATGCCGAAGGCGTTCTTGTTTGCGAGCAGGTAGCTGAAGGCACGGTTGATGGACTCCTTCATGGCTCCCGAGATACCCCCGGCTGGTTTGAGCTTGCCGGCTCCTGAGGAGATCGAGATCTCGATGCGATACATGCCCACAGTTCCATCGCCACTCACCGACGCACTGTAGATGGTGCCAGGAGCCAGAGGGTCTGGCGAAATCAGATTTTTGCCGCCCTGCTCCGGAACGCCAACGAACTTCTCCTCACCGGTCTCGCTGATCTGGTAGCTGAACGAGGTTTGGTAGTACTCGAAGGAGCCCATCTTCTTGAGCTGCTCCTTGACCCGGCGGCGGCCCTCGAGGGCGAGCTGCAGAAGCTCCTCCATGTCGTCGCGAGACACCTGACCGTGCGGATGCAGAATCTTCACGAGACCAGACACGGTGCGACGTACCGCCTTGCGATCGCGCGCGTTGAGGTGCGCGCCCATTGCGAAGTGGTGGTCGATGATCTCCGTGTAGTTGTGCTTGCGAAGGTCGCGAAGCGCCTCAGCGAGGTAGTCGACGACGAAACCGTAGTGATCCGTGAAGTGCTCGTTGTGCATCTTCGGCACTTCCCAACCCGGCAGGTAGAAGTGGAGCCGGTCTATGAATGCCATGTCGTCGCGAATGACGTCCGGCATCGGAGCAAACAGGTGGCCCGTTTGCACCATGACATCGATTGGCTGCTGGGTGTTGCCGAACATGGCAATGCTGGCGTAGCCGGCCATGGCCTCCTGGCCTCGCTGAAACTGCCCAGACTCACAATAGGTTTTCATCGTTGTGATGACCTCCTTGGGCATTTTCTGGAGGTCGGCAACTTCATCGAAGCCGATGACATCCCAGATCATCACCATGCCCTTCTGCTTGCCCGTCATATGGCCGAACAAGTTGGCCACGGTGGTCGGGCCGGTCAGCAGCGCCGTGTAGGGAGAGAGCTCCTGGATCGCGTAGCTCTTGCCGGTGCCACGCGGACCGAGCTCCACGAGGTTGTAGTTGCGCTCGCAGAGAGGAATGAGGCGTGTGAGGAAGAGCAGCTTCAGCCGACGCTCCATGACCGCGGGCTCGTAGCCCATGCTGCGAACCATCAGGTCAAGCCACTCGTCCGTGGTCAGCTCGGCGCGCAGCTTGCGGTACTCCTCGAGGTCGAACGTGGCGAGCTGGATGGGGGTGAGCTTGTCGATCCAGAAGGGGTACTTGCCCTTCGTCTCTTCGTCGTACTCGAAACGCATGTCGATCTGGGCCCAGATGCCCCCAGTCAGCAGGCGATCGAAGTCGCGGACGTAGTGGTCGGGAACGTGGGCGTATTTGTGACCAAAATTCGTGACTTCGGCCCAGTACTGGGAATCAACGAGCCGCACCTTCACCTTGTCGATGAAGGTGTGCTTGCCGGCCTCCTTCACCTTGCTCTGTGCCTTGGTGCTTTCGTCGGGCCGGATGTAGTTGTCGGCTAGGGTGTCGTTGACCACTTGCAGGCCCATCTGGATGGCCATCTCGTCGCTCGACGCGCAGTACTTGCCGAGCAGATACTCGAGGACAAACACCGGCACGTTGGCCCCGACCTTGACCTTGCGGACGAGGTCCTTGCGCACCACCTTGCCAGCGAAGACGCGGTTGACTTTGTCGTCTAGGACATCTCTTGTAATTGTTGATATCTGGGCCTGCTCGTCGCTCATGGTCAGATCCCCAGCTTGACGGGTAACTTGTCAGATTGGTCCAAGACCGCGTCGGTCGCCGGGTCTAGGACCACGACGCGCACCGACGTGCAGTCATCACGGGTGAGCATCATGCCCACGTTGGCGTCGGCGTTCGGGCTGACGTGAAGGATACCGCTCGAGCGGTCGAGGTCGCCGCCGATGGCGATCCCCGCCTGGCCCACCTGTTCATTCCCCGAAACCAGCACCACGCGAAGCGCTACCGGCTCGGTGGTGAAGAGGTCGCCGCCGACCAGAACCCGCACGCCGAAGGTGCGGTTGGTGATCTTGTCCGGCACGCCGCGCAGTTGTGCGACCTTGCCCGTCGGCATCTTCGAGGCCCTCAACGGAATGCGCAGGCTCACCACCGGGATGACGAGTTCCTGCAAGCTCACGCTGCCGTGGTGGAAGCTCAGTCCACCCCCCGCCTTGAAGACGCCCAGCCCGGTCGGGAACACGAAGTCGAGGTTGGTGTCGTAGCCGAG
>JAKZVK010000101.1:0-7665 GCA_047516085.1 Bryobacterales bacterium | reverse complement strand
GCGTTTGGCTTTCGAGAGCCAATAGAATACCGACAGAGCTTGAATACAGTTGATTCCGCGGCTCTTAAGAGGTCTCCGATGGCAAAGACTGACGCTGCTCAAAAACCGAGCGACCCGAACCGTCGTGATTTCGTGAAGTCGGCCGGCACGGCCACGGTCGCCGCCGCGGCTTTGCTGCCGCGCGCCAACGCCGCGCCGCTGGTGCGAACGGCCAAGGCCGCGGGCAAGCAGGTGAACTACGGCTTCATCGGGCCCGGCAGCCGCGGCAACCGCCTGCTGAAGCGGCACTTGCAGAACATCGACGTGGGCAACTGTGTCGCCATCTGCGACATCCATGAGCCCAACCTCAACAAGGCGCTCAAAATCTTCGACGGCAAGCCGACCCCATACACCGACTACCGCAAGCTGCTCGAGCAGGACGACGTCGACGCCGTCTTCATCACCACGCCGCTTTACCTGCACTACCCGGTGATGAAGGACGCTCTCGAAGCGGGCAAGCACGTCTTCTGCGAGAAGTCGCTCGTCTTTACGCCGGAGGAGGTCCACAGCCTGCGAACGCTTCACGCAGAGCACCCCAACCAAGTCATCCAGGTCGGCTTGCAGCGTCGCTACAGCTCTTTCTATCGCACTGCGAAGGACATGATCGAGAAGGGTGTCGTCGGCAAGATTACCCACATCTCCGCCCAGTGGCACCGCAACAAGAGCTGGCGCCGCGGCGTCAAGGACCCCAGCCGCGAGGAGCAGATCAATTGGCGACTCTACCGCAAGTACTCAGGCGGCCTGTGCGCTGAGTTGATGTCGCACCAAGTCGACGTGGCCGATTGGATGATCGGGTCGCCGCCCAAGTCGGTGATGGGCGTCGGCGGGCTCGACTACTGGAAAGACGGGCGCGACATCTACGACAACATCCAACTCATCTTCGAGTACCCCGGCGGCGAGAAACTCAACTACAGCTCGATCATGACCAACCGGCACATTCAGGGCCGGCGTACGCCGGGCGACGGCTGCCGCGAGGTCATCATGGGCACCGACGGCGCGATCGAGATCACGCTCATCCCCGGCGGCGAGGGCATGTGGTTCCGCGATCCCATGAAAGAGAAGATGGGTGACCAAGCCGAGACCCAGGAAGCCTGGACCGCCGGCGCCACCGTCGCCGACATGCTCGAACAGGGCGACGGCCTGCCCATCATCCCCGGCATCCAAGACCTCGAATCCGCTGACGTCGGCTTCATCGAGAAGGAAGTGGAGTTCGCCAAGCGCTGGCTCTACACCAAGGGGATCATGGTTCCCACCGAGGACAAAGACCCCGAGTACAAAGAACTCGAGAGCTTCCTCATCGACGTACGCGACGGCGGCACGCCCAAATCCGACATCGAAGTCGGGTTGCAAGACTCGATCGCCGTCATGCTCGCCAACTACTGTATGGATGAAGAGCGCAACGTGCAGTTCGACGAGATCGAGGAGATGGGCACCGGCGGCGTGAAAGTGACCGCAGCCGCCAAGGGCAAGACGGCGTAGCGCGCGGTCGCAGACTTCCCTAAAACGTGGCGATCGGGTTCAGGGGCGAGCCTGTCCCCCCACCGACCGGTAGCGGAGCGGCGGTCAACAGAAACTCCCAACGGTTCTGGCGGGCACACTCCTCGGCGAGCGCTTCCAGGTCGCAGTTGTCGAAGATCGGCGTACCCAGGGCAACCAGGAAGAGTTGATGCACAGGTTGCCCCACCCCGCGAATCCCTGACGGCATCACATCGCTTGCGGCGTCGCTGCCAATCATCGCGATGTCGCGTTCCCGAAACCACTTCACGCACGAGGCGTACATGCCGGCTGACTTCGCCGACGCGTCGAAGGGACCCTTCTCGTCGCGCAGCTTCCAGCGGCCGGTACGGACAAAGACCACGTCCCCGGCCTCGACCTTCACCCCGGCCTTCTTCTCCCACGCCGCCAGGTCCTCGGGATAGATCGGCGTTCCGCGCTCCAGGTAATCGACGCCCTTCAGCCGGGCGATGTCCATCAGAATGCCTTTGCTGAAGATCCCGTTCTTGAAGTTCGTCACGGCCAGCTTGGGCGCGCCGTCGGCTTGCACTTCGGCCATCTCAAAGCCGTTGTACATTTTGCCCTCGTACGACATGTGCGTGAGCGAGTCCATGTGCGAATGGGCGTAGCCGTGGTACTGGACGGTGAATTCATCGCTGACGAACTGCCCGATGATCGGTTCGTCACCGGTGCTCAGCATGCGGTGCCCGAACGGGCTGGGGTTGTCGACGGCTTCCTCTTTCTCGACCTCGCGGGCGAGCGACACCGAGATGCCTGCCTTGACCAACGCCGCCGCCTGCTTGCGCTTCTCGGGCGTGATCAGATTCAGCGTGCCGAGTTGGTCGTCCGCGCCCCAACGCCCCCAGTTCGAGAGTTCGGTCATCCAGCCGTCGACGGTCTCTTTGGTGACCGTCTCCCGCGAGCTGCCGGTAGGCCCGCAGGCGAAGACGAGGAAGATGCCGAGAGCGGCGGAGGTGAGGAGGATCGTTTTCCAGTGCGACATGGCGGTTGCCATCGTACCAAATACAGGCGATCGCCCCTCGGCGCGAGGCCGCAAGAATCAGCGGGTGGCCTGCGGCGGCGGCACGGAGCGTGCGATGCGCAAACCGTTCCAACGATAGCGTCGCTCGGGCCGCTCGCCATGCCGCAGGGCGGGATCAAGCAGGTCGCCCGCGTCCGCATAGCCGCCGCCGCGCAAGACACGCTGGCCTTCCGCCGTGGGCGACTCGCGTCCATCGGTGTGGTCGTAGAAGTAGGGCTTGAGCAGGCTTGAAGTCCACTCCCACACATTGCCATGCAGGTCGTGGAATCCCCAGGGATTGGCTTCCTTGGCGCCGACCGGCCGCGTGGAAAACGCCTCGACCTTCACGAAGTCTTCTCCTGCGGGACGGTCCAGCGTGGTCTCGCGAAACCAGGCATAGCGCGCCAACTCAAACTGCTTGAACAGTCCCGACCCTGCGCGGGCGGCGTACTCCCACTCTGCCTCGGTCGGCAGCCGAAAGCCGCCGCCTTCGACCTGCTCGTTCAGTTTGTTGACAAAGTCTTGCGCGTCATGCCACGAGACGCGTTCGACCGGCAGATTCTTCTCTTGCCCGGAGCCCTGCTGCTCGCTGGGATTCGCTCCCATCACGGCCTGCCACTGCGCCTGTGTGATCTCGTACTTGCCCAGGTAGAAGGGCTCGACGGCCACTGTGTGCACGGGCTGCGACTCTTTGAAATCATCGGCTCCCATATCGAACTCGCCCGGCGGCGCCAGCACCATCGGGATCTCGGGACCACGGATCCGAACCTCCCGTGCCAGTCCGGTTTCAGGGTCGAACTCCTCGCCGGCGACCTCGAACCCCGGCATTTCAGGGTTGAGCCTGCGGCCTAGAAACGCTAGGCGCCGCAGAACCCGGCCATCCCCCGGGCCGAGGGCCAGAGCCTCTTCAAAAGCGGCCTTCGCGGCCGGCCAATCCTGTTGCTCGACGAGCGCCTCGGCACGCTCCATCGCGGCGCGGAACTCTTCCAGCCGCGCGACGGACTTGTGGATCGGGTGGGCCTCGCGATCACCCTGGTAGGTCTGAATCTGGTCCGGCTTGGTCAGCGAGTGGGAGTTGTGGCACGCGAGGCAGCCGGACTCACTCTTGGTCTCAGGGCACCCCGTCGTGTGGCAACTGGCGCACAGCGGGTCGGCAGCCGCGCCACGGGGGATGCGGTCCGGTGAGACCTCGTTGCGCTCGTTGGCGACGTGCGCTGCGCTACCGCCGTGGCAGGTCTGGCAATTCGTGCCCGACTCGCTGTGCTTCGAGATCTGCCACTCGAGTACGGAAACGACGTGGCAGCGCGAACAGACGCCAGCGTGTTTAGGGTTCGGTTGACCCGAAAGGACTGCCGCGAGGGCGAAGCTCAGGCAGAGAAGTGGGAAAATGGACCGCGCACTTGGCAGCTTGCCCAGAACCGAGCGCTCGGTTCTCAGGCTCGCGAGTTGCCGCACCGCACGACCCTCACGCACGCCACTCGCGATAGAGCCAGCGGTAGTGGGGGGGCAGCCAAGAGCCGCCGGTCGCCTGCGCCAGATCGGCGGCGTCGTCGAGAGCTGTCCGCTCGTTCCGGTCCAACTCGAGCGAACGCTGCAGTGCCTGATAGTTGTCCTAGACCATGTAGTCGTCGAACATGCCGGGCATGGCCGAGGTCATGTAAGGACGCGAGTAGACGAACCGTAGAGCGGCCTGGCACAGCGTTTCATCCGGCAGGCGGTTGAGGCTCTCGGTCAGTTTTGCCACCACCGCCGGAGGCAGCGGCCGGTGCGTATTGCGGTAGAGCCGCATGCGGTGGGTCTCAGGCTTGGTGCCCGGGTTCGCCAGCGGATCGAGGTTCACGATCGAGCCGGCCGAGAGCGGCTTGATGGCAATGAGCGCTACTTCCTTCTGCAGCGCGGCGGGGAGGAAAGCGCTGTAGTCCGTGCGGGCGTGGATGAAGTTATACGGGAACATCACGTAGTCGAGGTCTTCGAACTCGTCGAGCGCGCTCATCATGATCGCTTCGCTGTGGGTCGAGATGCCAATCGAGCGCAACTTTCCGGCCTTCTTGGCCTTGCGCAACACGTCCCAATCTTCAAGGTTCTTGCCCGTGACGGCCGGCCCGGCGCCGACGTAGATGCGGTAGAGGTCGACGTGTCCGTAAAGCTTGGCCGCGCGGTCGATGTTCTCGCCAACGAACATCGGAAACTGGCGGCAAACCGAGACAAGTACTTTGTCCCGGCGCGGTTTCACGACCCGGGCGACGGGTTCCCACTGGCCGTTGTTCTCGTAGGTGTCGACCATGTTGACGCCCAGGTCGAAGGCGCGGGCCAGTTGGCGATCGCGGCGCGCTTGGCCTTCTTCGTTCAGCACGCGACCGTGCTTGGCCTGGATCTTGTATCCGGGGTCGGTGTGCGAGCCGAACGAGAGCAGCGACACGTTCATGTCGGTGCGGCCCAGCCGGCGGTACACCATGCCGCCGCGGCGGAACTCGCGTACCGCGGGCAAGCCGGCCCCTACGGCGGCGGGGGCGGCAGCAAACGCGGCTGAAGCCGCGAGGAATTGACGGCGAGACAGGCAGGCGTTCATGCCAGGATTGTACCACTGGCCCGGACGCGGTTTGGTAGCTCTTCCCGATCGAGCGGCCTAGGGGAATCCACCGGTGTCCTCAAGCGCCCGCCGCCGCCGATATCTCCTCACAGAACGATGCCGAAAGCAAGCCGTGGCCGGGCGGCGTTAACTGTGGTTCGTGGGGGAGAGAAAACCCTCACCACCGCGCAGCGGACTGCCGTGACGCAGGCCGCCGGCATCATCCGCGACCTGTCTCCCACGCAGGCCGAAGTCCTGGTAGCGCTGATCGACGAATTCCGCCGAGACGACTTCTTGCGGCGTGTGCGCGACGTGGATCTCCCGGCCATCAAAATTCTCGCCGACGTAATCAACGGCTGGGACCCCGACGGCGTCTACGAATTCGCCCGCGCCTGGACCAGCACTCTCGTAGCAAGGGAAGACGGCTTCCAGTGGTCAAACTGTGACGCCGACGATAAGGAAGAGCACCGCCGGCGAGTCGAAGCCGAAATGGCCCGGCGCGGTCTGGACAACGGCACCTGAGCGACTTGGCCAACGTGGCGCGCCCGTGGCGTGCCGAGCCATGCTCGGCTCTTGTCGCCTACCCACCGAGCACTCTTTTAGAAACACGCACCGCCGCTTTCGCGGGCCTCAGAGGGTATCAAGCGCCTGGTCGATCGCATCCAACGTCTGATCAATGTCCTTCTGCGTGTGGGCGACGGAGATCGAGCATTGCTTGGTTGCCAGCGGGAAGAAGAACACTCCCTGCTCCAGCAAAGCCCGTCGCAACTTGGTATCGAACTCGTAGTCGTGGTTCGAGGCGAGGTCGTGCCAGTCGACGGGCTCATGATCCATAAAGAACGTCACGAACGCGGAGCCCTGGCGGACGACCCGTCCCTCAATCCGCCGCTCCTCTAGGATCTCGTTGATACCGGTCTCCATCTGCGCGCCTAGGTCATCCAGGCGGGCATACACGGCCCCGTTGTCTTCCAACAGCACCATCATCGTTGCGATCGCCGCCGCCGCCGGGACGGGGTGAGCGTTGTAGGTACCCGCCAGCAGGACGCGCTGGGCGGGGTCAGCGTGCGCAAACGAGTCCATCCACTTCGCGGGGCCGGCCAGCGCCCCCAGCGGATAGCCGCTCGCGATGGCCTTGCCGTAGCAGGCCAGGTCAGGCGTCACCGAGCTGATCTCGGCGTAGCCGCCGAAGGCGTGCCGGAAGCCGGTCTTGATCTCGTCGAAGATCAACAGGAAGCCCAGCTCGTCGGCCAGCTTCCGCAATCCCTCGAGATATCCCGGCAACGGCTTGACCAGACCGATGTTCTGCAGGATCGGTTCGGTGATGAGTGCAGCGACGGAGTACTTCTCGCAGACATATCGCACCGAGTCGAGGTCGTTGAAATTGATGGCGTGCACCAACTGCTGGTGGGCCTCCGGGATGCCCGCGCTCATCGGATGGAGCACGTACTCGCCGGGAGACTGGCGCGGCCCGAGCTTGTCGAGCGGCGTCATCAGGTTGAAGGCAACGTCGTTGTGCCAGCCGTTGTAGCCGCCCTGCATGACGATGAGGTGGTCGCGTCCGGTGACCGCCCGGGCCAGGCGGATCGCCTGCGCCGTCGCCTCGCTCCCGCTGTTGAGCAGACAAACCCGCTCCACCCACGGGATGTGCGTGCACAGCAACTCGGCCAACTGCCCCTCGATCTCCGTCGGCCCGGCGCCGAAAAGGTCCGAGCCCTGGTCGATGACCCGTTTGACCGCACTGGTCAGCCGAACGTCCCCGTAACCGAGAAACTGTGGAGCAAAGGCGCCGTGGAAGTCGATGTATTCGTTGCCTTCAGCGTCTTGGATGCGCGAGCCCTTCGCCTCGACGAAGGCGATATTGGGCTCGGTGATGCGGTTCATCGACGAGATGCCGCCGGGGATGAAGAGCTTGTTGTGCTCCAGGATTTGGTCAGAGTCGGGGTATTCGGTCATGAAGGGGGGGTTGCATGCACGGGCGCGGCTGGCGGGTGCGGAGTCAATTTTTCATCATACCCCGATGGACACGGCCGAAAACCGGGCACGCGAACAAGGAGCTGTATGGCCGAACTGATCGGGTCGGGTGACGGGGATTGCGCCCCGGCACCCTCCCACACCACCGGACATACGGTTTTCCGTATCCGGCGGTTGGACCCGGCGGCCTACTCTCGCCGCAAGGCACGACAAACTGCCGAAATCGACCGCCTCCCGTGCCTCGTGCATCGCTTTCTGTCAGGATGGACGCGATACTCACCCTGGCTCCCACCGGCCTCGGCCCGCCACGGCTCCACCGCTTCTGCTTCGGCCTGCTCCCCGTTTCGTTCCCCTTCCCCTCTTTTTTTTCTTGGGGGGGGGGAAAGGACCTTGCGGCCCGGGACTCCGGGAAACCTCTGGGGCGCTTGTGTCAGTCGCTCCTCTAGCTTTGCTCCGTGGTCCTTCGGCCCTTTGCTCCAGCGGCGTTACCCGCCTTCCTCGCTACTATGGCCTCTGCTGACTTCTCCTTCGCTCTCACGAAGGAGCCCTCCCCAGGTAAGGTGCTGTTTCT
>JAKZVK010000100.1:0-4307 GCA_047516085.1 Bryobacterales bacterium | reverse complement strand
CCAAGCCGATGTCGCCTGGATGCCGCCCTTTCGTTGGGCCTCGGCGTGAAGCTCGGCGGCGATCTTCTTGTAGAGCTCGACGCCGGGCTGCGTGACGAAGTTCATCTTGCGCAAGTAACCGAGCCCGAACACCACGTAGTGGATGAACTGCATGTAGCGCGCCACGGCTGCTTGCCCGCTCAGCTTCAACACGGCCAGAGGATAACCGGCGCGCCGTAGCGCAGCCACCTTGGCCGTGTCGGGATTCCGCAGCCCCGCAACGTTGACGACAAGGAAGCAGCGGTCCTGCTGAGATTCTTTCGGGGACCAGTAGTTCACCAGCTTGAGTTTCTCGTTGATGGCGACCTTGATGCCGATCTGCTCGCTTTTGCCAAGGCTCTCCTCGAAGTCCTGTTTGGTCCAGATGGCGCCGCCGTGCCACGGTGCGGGCAGGAAGAGCGTGAGCTTGTCCCGCCCGGCGGCGGCGTTGGCTTCGATGAACCCGGCGAGGCGGAAGGCTGCGTCGATCTCGGCGTCGCTGAGAAAGCTCGCTCGGATCCACGTGTCGAGGTTGCAGCCGTTGAGCGCCAGGGGATAGAGACTGCCGCGCGTGAGGGGGCCGCTATGGCGGCCGGCGGTCGAGTTGCCGTTGTCGGGCTGCAACTCCACGCGCCGGAAACCGCGCGACGACGCGAAGCGGTCGAGCATCGAACCGGGCAACGTCATATAGAGGAAGTTGCTTTGGTTGGGGATCTTCAGCTTGCCGTACAATTCGTCGAGCTTCTCGAGGTTCACCACCGGCTCATACGACGTCATGCCCATTGCCATGCCCACGACCAGGCATTTCCGCAGCGCCTTGGCGAGCGGCTGCTTGGCGATCTTTTCGATGTGATCGAGAATGGCACGCAGCTTAGCGGGGTCGGTCGAGTCGAGCAGGTAGACGCGGACTCGCGGTTCGAGCAGACCGGCGGAGAGGTAGAAGGCCTTGTCCTCGGCCGAGCCGCCCATGCCGGCCCAGATGAGGTACTTTAGCGCAACCCCGTGGGCCTGCTTGATGGCCACGCGAATCTCCTCCACCTCGCCGCGGATCATTTGCGACCAGCCGGGGCTCTCTTGCGCGCGCCAGGGAAGGTGCAAGACGCCGTCCCCGTTTTTGGTGACGCGGCCCTGCGTGTCGAACTCCGTGCCGATGCGCGCAAGAAGATTCGAGTTTGGAGTGAGCGATTCCAACCCGCGTTGGCGCGCGCGCTCGTCGAGCCGGCGCACGTTCTCGTAGACGCGACCGCTTACGAGCTGATCGTAGCCGGGGTTGGTGGTGGCCGAGTGGAAGGCGATCGAGAGGGGTTGCCGCGGGGGAGGCATTCCGCTTTTCTATCCTAGCTAGCGGCAAAGCGCAAGCGGCGGGGCCAGGGCTTTTGTGGTAGGGGCTGAGGCATTGTAGGGGTGGACCGCTGCGTCACCCCGGCGCCGCGGATTTGCTCTCAGCATCAAAGCAGAGACAACGGTGTGACCGTCGTCAGGCGGGCGCAGGGGCCCGCCACTACAAAACAACGGATGCTCGGCTGCAAGCGTACTCCCGTCAGTCAAGCTGGAGGTCACTGAGAAGCTGTTGTGACGAGAGACGATTAGACTATAGGCATGTTGCGGTTCCCCGTAGTGCTCTCGATCGCCGTGTGCCTGCCGTTTGCGGCCCTGCCGGCCCAGAACGTGCAGCCCCAAAAAGGCGACCCGCCCGATCTCCACATCGCCCCCTACTTGCAAAACGTGAAGCCGGACGGCATCACCGTCATGTGGGAGACGACCGGACCCGTGCCCGGCAAGGTAGAGTTCGGCCGCGACGGCAACTTCGAGCACACTGTGACAGAGCCGGAAGGGCGCACGATCCACGAGCTCCACCTTACGGGGTTAGAGCCCTCCACGACCTACAACTACCGCGCGCGCTATGGAGAGCACGTCCTACCGGCGGCCACCTTCACGACGGCACCACCACCGGGCACGCCGAATTGGCGCCTAGTGGTGTACGGCGACAGCCGCTCGAATCCCGACACCCACGCGCGCAACGTGCAGCAGATTATGAAGCTCAAACCCGGCATCATTCTCAACACTGGTGACCTGGTGGCGGACGGCTCCAAGTACGAGCAGTGGAAACCGCAGTACTTCGATCCGATGCGCGGCGTCTCTGAGTATGTGCCGATCTTCCCCTGCCTGGGGAATCATGAGCGCAACGCGATCCATTACTACAACTATCATTCGCTGCCCGACGGGGAGGGCGAGGTCTACTACTCGTTCGACTACGCCAATGCGCACATCATCTCGCTCAACAGCAACGCGAAGGACGCGCCCTACACCATCGGCCAACCGCAGACCGAGTGGCTGATTAACGACCTCAAGGCCCATCAGGATGCCACCTGGACGATCGTCTACTTCCACCATCCGCTCTTCCGGTCGCATCCGACTCGCGGCATCACCGAACAGCGCTGGGTCTGGCAGCCGATCTTCGACGAACTCGGGGTCGACCTCGTCATCAACGGTCACGATCACTATTACATGCGCGCCTACCCGATCGGCAATTATGCGGGTGAGCCGCGGCGCGGCGTGTTTCACCTGATCTCGGGCGGCGGCGGTGCTAACACGTATCCGATGGTGCCCAAGACCCACGCGGCGTTTCGACGGCGCGTGCACCACGTCACCGCGATCGACGTGATGGATGACCGCCTGATCGGCCGTGCCATCGACATCGACGGCAACACCTTCGACGCGTTCGTCGTCGACCAGCAGGCAGTGAATTCGCCCGAGGAGTTCATCTCCTATGAGATTTTCGAACTCGAGCGCGACCTCGGCCAGGCGATCCGCGACATGCCTGTGACCGAAACGGATGAAGAGGGCGCTCGGGTGGACTCGGTTCTGACCGTGCCCAACCCGTTCCAGGTTCCCGTGGCGGCGACGTTCCGCTGGCGTGGGACGAACGGATGGCGAGTCGACCCCGAGGAACTGCACGTGCTCCTCGAACCCGGCCAGCCGCTGGAGCTGCCCATTCGAGCCGAAGGCACCCCCTCGGGCTTGTATCCGGTGCCTGCCGCGATCCTGGAGTTCCGCGCGCCGGATGGCGAGAAGGCCTTCCGTAACGATGTCGTCGAGTTCTCTCCGCTCAAAGTGTGGAAGCGCCGAACGGTCGAGGCGACAGCGGCAAAGGAGCCGCCCGTGATCGACGGGCAACTGGACGACGCGGCTTGGCAGGGCGTTCCGAATGTCGACGGCCTGATCGACGTGCAAGGCGACCGGGCACCCGAGCGAAGGACGGTCGTGCGTTTGGTTCACCACCAGGGAACCCTCTACGTCGCGGCCATGGTTACGTCTCCCGCCGGGCTCACCGAGCAGGGATATGAAGGACGCGACAATCAGCGCCTGGTCCGCGATGACCACGTCCGGCTGCACCTCGCCGTGGGGGACGAGGTCTTTCAGTTCGCCGTCAACGCCCGCGGCGCGCTGCTCGACGCCCGAGGCACAGACCGCGAGTGGAACAGCAAAGCACTGGCCGCAACGGCGCCGCATCCGCGCGGCTGGCAAGCCGAGCTGTCGATCCCCTTGAACGATTTCCGGCCGGAGGGTGCCAGACTGAGGGTGAACATTGTCCGCCGCGACCAGACGGCCAACCGCGAAGCCGAATTCTCCCTCACCTTCGGCGCGTCCAATCTCGATCACCGTGTCCCGATGTACCAAAGCGACCTCGCCGCGGTGGAGCGCTACGCGGATTTGGTTCTGCAGTGACGTGATTCGTGATTCGTGGGACGTGCTGAAGCTGACGGAGGAAGGACGTTCAGTCTACAAGCACATGGAACGGGTGAAGTTGAAACTGAGACACTACCGGCAACCTTACGGATCTCTCCCCCGTAGTATTATGAGGAAGACTCGCCGGGCCGTCTTTCCGCCCGCTCACGAGGTGATCCCATGAACGCACGGATGAAGTTGAGTTTCGTCTTCACCTCTACGCTGCTGACGTTGATGCTGGTCATCGGCGCCTTGCTGGGCAAGGGCAAAGACACCGAGGGCGCCTATCGGCCACTCCAGGTCTATACCGAAGTGCTCGCTCACATCAAGAGCGACTATGTCGAAGAGCCCGACATGAAAAAGGTGACGCGGGGCGCCCTGCAAGGCCTCGTCGAGTATCTCGACCCGCTGTCAAGCTACCTTACCGCCGACCAGTATGAGAAATACGTCGCCGCCCAATCGAACGACGACGGCGGGAGCGGGCTCTCCACGGGTCTGATCCTGCTCAAGCAGAGGCTTTCCTACACGCAGGTGCTCAGCGTACTGCCCGGCTCGCCGGC